>CAYYBJ010000015.1:0-22881 GCA_964470325.1 uncultured Candidatus Nitrosotenuis sp.
TTGTAGAGAGATTCAAGCCAGATGTTGCCGTAAGCTTTTGCTCTCCAGAGGCAGCACGGGTAGCATTTGGGCTTGGAATAAGACATGTTGCATTTTGCGACTCACCTCATGCCGAGGCAGTAATGAAATTATCAATACCACTGGTCCAAAAACTCCTTATTCCATGGATAATTCCAAAAAAAGAATTCACAAAATATGGAATTGCCGAGAAAAACATCATACCATACAAAGCAATTGATGCGTCTGTGATTGTCAAAGATTCAAAGAAAGTAAAAAATAAAAAAACCAAAAAGAAAACAATTCTCATAAGAGTAGAAGAAGAGCAAGCTGCGTACGTACAAAAAGACAATCGCACAATTCAGTTAATCCAAAAAATTGTGCATAAATTTCCTCAGTGTGAGATAATGGTGCTGCCAAGATACAAGTCACAAATCATTCAACTAAGAAAGATGCTAGGAGTCAGAGTCAGAGTTTTAGGCAAGGCAACGATTGGGAGTAGTCTATTACAGAATGTGGATGTCTTTGTAGGATCTGGCGGAACAATGACTGCAGAAGCTGCCTTGCTTGGAATCCCTACAATATCATACAATGCAGTACCAAACTTGGTGCAGGACTATTTAGTAAGAAAAAAACTTGTCATACTTGAGGCAAATCCAAAAAAAATAATTTCAGAGATTGAAAAATTCTTATCTTCTGATAACAAGACCTTGCAAAAAAATGCGCAAAAAACTTTGGCATCAATGGAAGACCCATACAAAAAACTAATCCAAGTAATCAGAAAGCAATAGAAAATATCAATAATAGGGGTTTTTGAGGAGTCATTACAGGAAGCCCGGTAGTGTAGCGGTCAAGCATAGGGGCCTTTGGAGCCCTTGACCCCAGTTCGAGTCTGGGCCGGGCTACTTGATTTTACAAATCTAGTTTTGTGAGCAGTTTTATTGCTACAACAAACAAAATTGCTGCAACACTTACCAACACAAGCATTTCAAGCATGACAAATTCGTTAAATGTTCCAAAGATTCCCGCACGAATAATATCAACTAGATACGTGAGTGGATTTAAGTAAAATCCCGTTGCCAAAGGCTCGGGTGCTCCTTGTGCTGGATAGAATGCGGTGCTTACAAATGCAAAGAACAGAAAAACGGTATTAATTATTACATTGAATCCCTCACTTGAGCGGAGCCTAGTTGAGATTATAGACGCAATAGAGCCAAACAAAATCGAGCCCACAATTGAAGCAAAGACGAGAAATGGAATTGTTAGCAAATTGAATTGGACTGATTTGAAAAACAGTGGAAATCCTATTGCTGTGATGAGTGTTGCGCTGATCAGGCCTACAATTGCTATTGTATAGACATTGCTGAGGATGTAGTGGCTGCGCTTGAATGGTCCAACCAAAATTTGCTCAAACATTCCGTGTCTTCTATCGTTCCAAATTATGATTCCAGAGACAAGTGTGCTGTTCATTATGTTAAAGCCTATCATTCCAGATGCGATAAATGCGGGATAATCAAGAGACATATCTCCAAGCTGGACTGAATCTATGAGAGCAGTATACGCAAAGCCTGCCACAAAGATGTAAACTATGGGAAATAATACCTGCCAGACTAAAAATCCCGGATTCAGGGATATGGTTAGGTTCCTGTTTACTAGCCTAATTGTTGGGTGCATTGGTATCCTTGACCATTTTTAGAAAGATTTCCTCTAGTGTAGTAGGCATTGCAGACAGATCCTCTATTACAATATTGTTCTCAATTAGAATTGATAATACCTGAGATAGCACGATTTCTGCCTTGCTTGACTGTATGATAATGTCGGTTCCAGTGTTAAAGTCAATTGTACAACCAGTAATTCCTGAGAGGATATTGGCTAGCTTGTCGTGTCTGTCCAAGAGATGGATTTTGATTGTTTTTTCCTGTCCAAATGTTGATTTAAGCTGGTCTGGTGTGTCTACTGCAAGAATTTTACCTTTGTTGATGACTGCGATTTCATCGCAGAGATATTCTGCTTCAGTGAGCACATGCGTAGTATAGAATATAGTCAAGCCTGTTTTTGCCTTATTTTTTAGAAAATCTAGGAGACTTCTTCTTGCGCTTGGATCCAAGCCCACGGTTGGCTCATCTAGGAATAACAGGTCTGTTTCATGCATGAATTCACGTGCTACTTGAACACGTCTACGCTGCCCAATTGAGAGGTCTTCATTTTTTTTCTTTCTTATTTCCTGCAAATCAAAAACATCGATTAGCTCCTCTGTTTTCTGCTTTCTAGTTTTTTTATCAACATTCCACATCATCCCATATTTTTCCAAGGACTTTTCCACAGACAGGTTTGGTTCGTAGCTAGGCTGTTGCAACACAACACCTATTCTTTTTCTTACTTCGAGCGGATTTTTGATCGCATTAATTCCCAGAATTTCAATTGTACCACTTGTTGGCGGAATCAAAGTAGTGAGAAGCTTGATCGTAGTGGACTTGCCGGCACCATTTGGGCCTAAGAATCCAAAAACCTTGCCTGACTTGATGTCAAGATCTATTCCATCTACTGCCATTAGATCTCCATACGATTTGAACAGCGATCTAGTTGTAACAGACACTGATCTGTTGTGATCCCATCTCTTAATTTACATTAGTGAAATTCTTATTAGTACATCAAACTATGGTAGATCAAATTGTCTGAATTTGATGCATTGCTTTCTAAATTACTGGAGCTAAAACCAGATCTCTCAAAATCAGATGTTGAAGCCCTGATCGCAAAGAAAAAAGAAAAGATTGGAGCAGGTTATCTTACTGACCAAGGAGCATTGTTCTTGGTTGCATCGGATTTAGGAATAACAATCTCAGAACCACCAAGAAGCGAGATTGCAATCAAGGACTTGCATGCAGGAGCAAAGGAAGTAACGTTGCAAACACGTGTGCTCAATGTATCGCCAAAAAAACAGTTTTCAAGAAAGGACGGCTCACAATTCTACCTCAGAAACATGACTGTGTACGACAAGGATTCTGCAGTAGTTGTGAAACTCTGGGATGAAAAGGCAAATCTACCAGAGATGACAAACATAAGTCCAGGCGACCTAATCAAGATAATCAAGGCATATGTCAAGTCCGACCTCAACGGTCAGCTTACAGTCAATATTGGCTCTGGCTCTAGCATAGAGAGAACAGAAACAGAAAGTGCCATTCCGTCCATTGATTCCATTACCAAGGATATATCTGAGCTAAAGGAAGGAGACAACAATGTCGTAGTTTCTGGAATGCTTGATGGTCCAGTTACCTTTTCAGAATTTACAAACTTTAAGGGAATGCCAGGTACTGCCTTACGTCTAAGACTAAAGGGCAAGGACGGTCGCTCCATGCGTGCAGTACTCTGGGGTAAGACCGACTCGGAAATACCAAAAGTAATTCCAGCTGGAACACGGGCTCGACTAATAGGTGTCAAAGCAAAGACAAACCAACAAGAACTAGAGATCCACGGAAATGAATCAACCACACTTGACATTCAGACAGAAAAACAAGTAGAACCTCTAGTCATCAGAATTTTGTCTTCAAGTAAGAATGAGAACGGACAAAAAATGATCCTAGGAGTAGATAAACAAAAGCAACTCTACAATATTGTAGATACGGCTAATGTTACTGAATCGTTTGTACAAGACGATGTATTAGAGTGCATGCCATCAAAACTTTATGGAAACAACATAACAATAGATTCAGAATCATTTGTCAGAAAAATACAAGAAAACTTGCCAGGACTTTCAGATCTTCGCACCAAGATAACAGACATCAAGGCAGACAACAACACATACTGTATAGAGGCAATAATTCTCAAAGCACCAGAGAGAAGAAATGTTCAGACAAAGACAAGAGAAACAATAACGCTTTCTGAAATGTATGTTGAAGACGACACTGCACAAATTTGGCTCAAGGGATGGAGAAACCAAGCCAGACTATTAGATGAATGCTCAATTGGCGAGATAGTCTCTGTTACAGGAGTTACTGCCAAACAAGGCTTGGAAGGAAGAACAGAGTTGTTTTTGACTCCATATTCAAGCATAAAAAAGAAAAACTAGTCCCAAAATCCCCGCGTAGTGACATATTGGCGCTCTGCCTCGTAAATTTGTCGATACAGAGTCTCCTCATCAATCATGTTTCGCAGAATTCTGGATGCAGTGTCGACTCCCACTCCATATCCAGACAGAACTATCAGGGCAGTCTTACCAAAGTTTTCCAATAATGATGCCGCCTTCCAGGCACGGGAAAACCTATGATTTTCATCAGGTGTTGTCTTTTTTCCTGCAGCCTTTTTCTGTATTATTTTTGCCAAGTCATAATCTGAATAAAATGTAACAGCAACTTGCCTTGCCTTGCAGTAGGGACAAATTGGAATAGTTTCTATTTCATTTGTTTTCATTACTCTCTCCCACTTGCCACACCTAGCACAGATAAATCGGTGCGATGTTTTGAAGAGACGCGCCTTTACCAAGTCCAATATTCCTTTGTCAATGCTTGTAGGCGATGAATAATATTTTGTGGTGTGATCCAAGATTGGCTCGGCAAGTTTAGAGAATTTGTTTTGCTCAATCCAGTGAATTTGGATGTTTTGAGCGTTAATATCAGACAAGACTTGTTTTGTTCTTTCCAAGTCATATTTGTCGTGGAATAATTCCCGCAATGCTTCCTTAACAAGAGGGGTTTTGATATATCGCTCAAAGAGAAATCTTGCTGATTTTTTTTCATATACTGCTCCCCTGCCGACGACTCCAAATTTTTTTGCCACATTCCAAGTTCTCCAGCTGACATTGTGTGTTCCGCCCAAGGACGCTGTGACTATTTCGTATAGATCGTACGTATCTGCAAGAATTTGCCTCACATGACTTTCCAAGATTCTACCTTTGGATGAGATAACAATTCTATACGCATCGGATCTTGCATCCACTTGAAGTCCTGTCTTTGAGGAAAGCATTGATGATAGCAACGTGGCCAAAGTAGAGTTTGTTTTTGTGCCAAAGCAGCTGTGAATTACTGCCATTCCCTGGCCACGCACAGATTCAACCACCATTGTTTTTTCATCAGGAATTATTGGTAGATCAAGACTTGTTATGACATTGTCAGGCAGAACTAGCGAGCCGGCACGTATCTTGCTTCGGAATTTTCCAACCTTAGATGTTGTTTTGTAGTCAACTGGAATATTTTCACCTTCCCAATATGGAACTGTTATGCCGCCTGAGCGAATTGGTTCTACATTTACCTTCAGTGAAGATTCATCTACATTGATTATTTTCCACTGTGACCCTCGCAGAACAAAGATATTTCCGGGATCACCAAAATCGCCGACAAATCTCTGATCAAGGCTTCCGATCATCTTCTTTGACACAGTATCAATTACCTTGAATTTTAAAATGTCAGGCATTGTTGAGAGATTTTCAAAATAATACCGATAACACTTGGCAGTTTTCTTAAAGGTCATCTTTTCCTTGTCAAAAAATATCAAATAGTTTGATTCTAGCAGCTCAAGAACGCCAATTAGATCATCTATTGTGAGATTTCTAAAGAGAAACGAGTTTCTAAAGATCTCTAGTGCATCACTAACTGACATAGAGCCAATCTGCATTGATAATCCTACTAGATGGTGCGCCAAAACATCAAGTGAGCCATCATGGATTAGCTGGTCTTCAATGGAACCCTCATGGATTCGCTCCAAGATTGCCTTGGTTTCTAGCTCATCATCCACATTGTTTGTCACAATTAGGCCTTTTGCAGAAGAATGTTTGTTGTGTTTGCTTCTTCCTATTCTTTGCATGAATTTAGAGACCTGTCTTGGAGAGCCATAATGCATCACAAGCTCAACTGAGCCAATGTCCAGTCCAAGCTCAAGTGATGATGTACATACTACTAGTCGAGATTTGCCAGACTTGAGATTGTCTTCTGTTTCTTCACGTACTTGCTGTGAGAGGGATCCATGGTGCAGTTCAACTGATACTGGAGACTTTTCACGTAATATTGATGCCAAGAATTCCGCCTCACCTCGTGTATTTGTAAATAGTAATACTGACGAGTCCAAATTCAGCTTGGCTAAATACTCCACCATAAAATCCGCTACATCGCTGATGGTTCCATTTACGTGCTTGATCTCTACATCATATTTTCGAATTGTGTTATCGCGAATTATTTGATATTTTCGCTTGGTTCCAACAAGGAACTTTGCAGCATCATCGGAATTTCCAACTGTTGCAGAAAGGCCTATTCTTGTTATTGGGTGTGCAGTGTTGACTTGGAGCCTCTCAAGGCTGAGTGAAAGCTGAGAACCCCTTTCATTAGATAAAAGATCATGGATTTCATCAATTATGACCCATTCCAGCTCCGATAAGGCACTTAGCATTTTTTCCTGAGTCAGCAAGATAACCAGTGTTTCTGGAGTAGTAATCAGAACGTCGGGAGGTAGTGCAGTTATTCTTTTTCTGGCAGCCTGAGATGTATCGCCGTGACGAATCTCTATTGTGAGATTTTCCGATTCCGCATACTTGATTATTCTTTTGAAGACATCTCGGTTAAGCGCCCTAAGTGGCGTGATGTATAACGCCTTTATCTTGCCTGTTTGCCTAGTGGAGGAGACAAATGAAAACACCGGAATTACAGAGCATTCTGTCTTGCCAGAGCCTGTTGGTGCAATGATTAATGAGTCCTTTTTTTGAATTATTAGCGGAACTGCCTTTTTTTGGATCTCTGTTAGTTGTGTAAAACCAAGGCGATGAAATTTGTCTAAAACAAAATCAAGTAGTTTGTTGTGCGTCTTTTCTTGACTTTGCTCGCTCATAGACCATAATTCCGACAACTCCAATGGCAAACAACACTACGGAGATCACAGGTATGGAGTCGAAAATTCCTGCCATGAATAGTATAGGTTTGCCAGAGTTAAATAGATTAAGGCAGATCAGTCAAGCCTTGTTTTGTTATTGCATATAAGAAATGATTTTTCTTCATTGGATCAAAAAGAACTTGGCCTTCATAGTTTGCTTGCTTTCTGACAAGCTTGATCTTGATGTGTGTGTACAGCGATATGACAGAATCCATGTTTTCTTGCTCAATTGTATCTAGCTTGCGCATCATGTTTGTAATTAAGATTGGAATTTTTGTACTAGATGTTATCTGAGAGAGGCGTTTCATGTATTTTGAGAATTGTGTTGTCTTTTCCAGGATTTGCTCTTCTTTTGGGTATTCGAATGAAAACAGATCAGTGATATTATCAATTACTATAAGAGAAAAATCAGATTCAGAGATTTTATCAAGGCTACCTTGTTGTTCCACCACATTAGTAATTCTTCCAACTGTGATGTTATCAAGAAAATCTTTGTTCATCTCTTTGTATTGCGCCATTTCTACGAGGCGCTCAGGTCTAAAGTTGCCAGTTGTGTCCTGATAGAAGATTTTGTTATTTTCAGATAACGAATTTAGCATGATTTGCAAAGCAAGTTGGGTTTTGCCTGTTCCACTAGGACCAAAGATATCAGTAATTGTAGAACTTTTCAATCCACCGCCAAGAATTTGATCTAGTTTTTGGAGTCCTGTTCTGATCATACCAATAAAATCTAGAAAAATACAAAAAATAAACGAATCCAGCATTTTTGCCACATAATAGGCAAGGCTTTTATTCTGGTTACCAAGCTAGCAACACAAGAGAACAACCATTGTCACAAGTAAGCGCAAAAAGACCTTTAACAACACTACAAAAAAGCACCAAGAAGAAAGTCACCGTACGACTAAAGAACGAAGTTGAATACAAAGGCAAAATGGACAATGTCGATTCTTACATGAATCTAATAATGACTGATGCCGAAGAACTACACGACGGCAAAATTGTTGCAAATTATGGTAGAGTCATAGTTAGAGGAAATAACGTATTATTCATTAGATTAGAAAACGACTTGTAGGTAATCCTAATGGCACGAAGTTTCCTTTTTACTTCTGAATCAGTAACAGAAGGTCATCCTGACAAGATTTGTGATAAAGTATCAGATGCACTGCTTGATGAATTTCTAAGACAAGACCCAAACTCTCGTGTTGCAGTAGAGACAATGACTACCACAGGAATTGTTGTAGTCGCAGGCGAGGTTACAACCAAGGCAAAATTTGACATCCAGGATGTGGTCAGAAAGACGATCAAGGAAATTGGTTATGATAAACCAGAATATGGTTTTGATGCAGACACCTGTAGTGTAATGGTTTCAATTCATGCGCAAAGCCCAGACATCTCACGAGGAGTTGATACAACTGAGAACAAGGATCAGGGAGCAGGAGACCAGGGACTGATGTTTGGATATGCAGTAAACGAATCAAATGAATTAATGCCATTGCCTATACTGCTTGCACACCAGCTTACACGAAAGCTATCAGAGCTGAGAAAAAGCAAGGAACTTCCATGGGTAAGACCAGACGGTAAGTCCCAGGTTACAGTAGAATATGAGGATGGCAAGCCAAAGAGAATAGAGACAATAGTGATTTCAACTCAACACGCTCCGGAGGTCAGCAATGAGGAGATAAGAAAGCAGATCATTGAGAAAATCATCAAACCAGTATGCGGAAAATGGTGGCATGACAAGATCAAAATTCACATAAACCCAACAGGACGATTCGTAATCGGCGGTCCTCCAGGAGATTCTGGCCTAACAGGACGAAAGATCATTGTGGATACATACGGAGGTGCCGGAAGACATGGTGGAGGAGCATTTTCTGGCAAAGACCCATCAAAGGTCGATAGATCAGCTTGCTACATGTGCAGATACATTGCAAAGAATATTGTTGCAGGAGGCCTAGCAGAAAAATGCGAAGTCCAAGTTGCATATGCAATTGGCGTTGCAGAACCAGTGTCCCTTATGGTAAACACATTTGGCACAAGCAAGATTCCAGAAGAGGAAATTGAAAATTTGGTAAGAAAGCACTTTGATATGAGGCCAGCAGCAATCATTTCCCAACTAGACCTAAAGAGGCCAATCTACAAAGACACGGCAGCATTTGGTCATTTTGGAAGAACAGATGTCGCCTTGCCATGGGAAAAAACAGACAAGGCAGAGACGCTCAAAAAGGCAGCTGGCCTATAGAATAGGCGTTTGTAGTTTTATTCCAGATAATTTTTCAAGCCTTTTGTGACTGGATGTAAAATCACCAACCATGATGTTCAGGTCGTCTATTCCATATGGTGTCTTTTTTGGATTGTTTAGTGCATCAAAATAGGCCTGCTCCAGAGGTATTTTTTTGATTTTTACTTTTTTGCCTTTGATGAATTTTTTTACATAGTTCTCAAAGGTGATTGTTTTTGGGCCCACCAGATCAATTATTTGGTTTGAAAGACTCTTGTTTGTCGTACAATTGTAAATTATTTTGCAGACATCTCGCACAGCTATTGGTTGTAGCCGATACGAGCCAGAACCTGGAATTTGTATTGTACCTTTCTTGATTTGTTGCAAGAGATTTTGTGTTAGTGGATCGTCTTTGCCAACAATGTATGATGCACGAAGGATGGTATAATCAAGGCCAGATTTTATGATCAATTGTTCTGCCTTTAGTTTTGATATGAAGTATCCAAATGTTGTAGTGTCAGAGACGCCAAGGCCGCTGATGTAGACAATTTTTTTTATGTGTGATCTTTTGCACAGATTAATGGTTTTGTTTGTTTGTTTGACATTTACCAGATCATAATCAGCATCTTTAGTTTGCACACCTGTACCAATCAAATGAATTAGTGCGCCAGACTGTATTCTGGAAACATTATCAAGATCAGAGAAAACTACGTTTTTTTCTGATTTGATGTATTGGTGTTTTTTTCTAGATAGTGAGATTATCGGTATGTGTTGTTCGACAAAGAATTTTCTTAGATTTGTTCCTACAAATCCAGTAGAGCCAGTGATTGCAACAGGCAGGTTTTGTTTTGCCACAAGTTGGAAAAATCAAATATAATTTTAAATGTTAAAGAAACTAGAATCAGTCATTGGAAGTAGCTCAGTGCTATGAAATTCTTGAATTACAAAAAGACGCATCTCACAAGGAGATAAAGCAGGCATATAGAAAACTCTCGCTTCGGTATCATGGCCCTTGTTTCTGTCTGGATGATGCAGAAAGAAGATTCAAGGAAATAACACATGCGTACCAGATCCTAAAGATGGAACAAAAAAAGAACAACTCCGCACACAGAGATGTTGAAACAGCACAAGCAGAATTTTGGAAGTATTATGACAAAAAGACAGCAGAAGAAGTTCACTTTGGTTATGAGGCATATCGAGAGGGACTCAAGCGTAATTTTGGAGTAAATGTAGATGAGTTAAGAGAAACAGAAGAAAAACCAGTCTCTCACAAGATGACTCATTTGTTGCTATATGGGGGCCTAGGCGCAATAGCAATGTGGATAATCATCTCAGAGATTCTCAAATAAACCAACAAGAGTTATTATCCAAAAACAGAATTATTCCTTGTGAGTGAGACAGACAAGCCTCGCCAAAAGCTACGAACAGGTTTTACCACAGGTACATGTGCAACAGCAGCTGCCAAAGCAGCACTGCAAGCCATCATAACCAAAAAGAAAATTGATTCAGTTAAAGTATCATTACCAAAAGAAAAAGAAATAACAATCAACATTTCAAGCTGTAAATTCGATAACACTTCAGCTAGCTGTTCTGTGATCAAAGACGGTGGTGATGATCCTGATGTCACTCATGGTGCAGAAATAATTGTAAACTTGGAGATCACATCCAAGACAGGCCAAATAGAAATTGATGGTGGTGAGGGAGTTGGAAGAGTAACAAAGCCAGGACTGGGCCTTGAAGTTGGTTCTGCTGCAATCAATCCTACACCAAAAAAAATGATAACCCAAAATCTAATTGAGATGGGAAAAGATCTCTTGCAAAAAAACGGAATCAAAGTAGTGATTTCTGTTCCAAAGGGAAAAGAGATTGCACCAAAGACAGACAACCCAAGACTAGGCATAATGGGAGGAATATCCATTCTTGGCACAACAGGCATAGTAATTCCATATTCTACGGCATCCTTTGCTGCGTCAATAAGACAGAGCCTTGATGTTACAATTGCGATGGGAGACAACACTGTAGTTCTGACAACTGGTGGGCGATCGGAGGATTTTGCAAGAAAAGAAATCAGCTTGCCAGATCACTGCTTTGTACAAATGGGTGATTTTTCTGGCTATACAATCCAGCAGTGTGCCAAAAAATCAATCAAAAAAACACATGTTGCGGGATTTATCGGCAAGCTAACAAAGATTGCAATGGGTGTAAAGCAGACCCATGTCAAGGGCTCTAAAGTAGACATGGATTTTTTAGCAAAAATAGCACAAAAATGCAACGCCACTGAAAAAACCATACAGGAGATAAAAAATGCAAACACAGCAAGACACGTTCAGGAAATAATAACCAAAAACAAAGTTGACGGATTTTTTACTATGATTTGCAAAGAAGCATACGAGCAGATGCGTACTCATTCTGAAAACAAAGTAGAGATACATGTGATTCTCTTTGATTTTGATGGTTGTGCACTAGGCAGATACCCCTAGCAAGAAATTTTATTTAGCAATAAAAAACGGCAAAGCATGGATAAAGTTGCAATTTTAGCAATTACAAAAAACGGTATTAAAATTGCAACTAGAATCAAACAGCTTTTTCCAAGCTGGGAGGTCTTTGTCCCATCAAAATTCCAAGACAATACAATTTCTGCAACTTGGTATGAAGAACAAACATCGGCCAAGATAGCAGAACTTTTTGGAAAATTTGATGGACTAGTGTGCATCTTTTCTCTGGGTGCGGTAATAAGACTAGTCGCACCGTTTCTAAAGGACAAAAAGACAGATCCGGCCGTAATTGTCATAGATGACAAGGCAAGCTTTGTGATTTCTGCCCTGTCTGGTCATCTAGGAGGAGCAAACGAGCTAACAGAAGAGATTGCAAAAAAATTTGGAGCAGTACCAGTAGTTACTACAGCAGCAGACGTAAACAAGACAATACCTGTGGATTTGGTTGGAAAAGAATATGGTTGGAAGATAGATGACGATTCCAATGTAACCAGAATTAGCGCCTTGATGGTAAATGAAGAAAAAATTGGAGTTTATCAGGATGCGGGAGAAAAAAACTGGTGGAAGATAGAGCTTCCAAAAAATGTTACGGTTTACAAGTCCATCGAAGAGCTAGCACGCTCTGACTCCAAGGCCTATTTGATAATCTCAGATAGAATAATTGATGATAATGTAGTGAAAAAATCTGTAATATACAGGCCGCAAACCCTTGTTGTAGGAATTGGCTTGCACGGAGACACTACAAAGGAAAAGATCAAAGAGTGTCTTGGTGAATCATTATCAAAGCATGGCCTCAGCTTGCAAAGCATAGCAAGACTTGTTTCAATCAAAAAGCCAAAGGACGTCCAAGGACTAATTGACGCTGCAAAGGATCTCCGGATCCCATTAGAATACTTTGATCGAGATGAGCTAGCAAAAATAACCATCCCAAACCCCTCAGAAATGGTTCAAGCCTACGAGGGAACTCCAAGTGTGTCAGAGGCAGCTGCAATCAAGAGCTCAGGAGGACGCCTAGTAGTTGAAAAGCAGAGATTCCCACCAGATCTTACAATTGCCATAGCAAGGATTGAGAGATGAAACGCGGTTTATTGTTAATCGATAGGGGAAGTAGAGAACAAGAGGCAAAGGACGAGCTTGAATACATTTGCAAAAAAGTTCAGCAAAAGGGAGACTATGTCTTTGTTAATTACTGTTTTTTAGAAGTGGTTCCGCCATTCATTGAGGAAGGAATCACAAATTGTCTTAAAACGGAAGTTGATATGTTAACTATAGTTCCATATTTTCTATATCCAGGCAAAAAAGTCAAAATAGCAGTATCAGAGGCAGCAAAACTTCAGGCAAAGACCAAGGTCAAATTCGTAGTCACAAAGCCAATGAGCATGCACAAGACCATGGTAGACATTGTAAACTCCAAGATCAGCTCAGCCTTGAAGAAAAACAACATAACACTATCAAATGACAAAGTAGATGTCTTGGTGATAGGCCACGGCAGCAAGGATCCAAATGCGCAGATCTCCATGAAATACGTAATTGATAATTTGACTCCAAGCTACCGAAATGTTGATTATTGTTTTTTGGAGATTGAAGAGCCAAACATTGCGCAAGGAATACAGAAATGCGACAAAAACAACCCCGAAGTTCTAGTCATTGTGTTTTATTTTCTGCATGAAGGAGCACATGTAAAAAGAGACATCTATGGAGATCTCAATCCAGCTCTTGAAAAGGCCAATCTGAAGAAAACCATCATAACAGAACACATTGGAACAGATGAGAAGATGATCGATTTTGTTTTAGAGCGAGCGCGTGAGGTTGAAAATGCAAACTAGGAAGGGCCAATCCATCGAAGACCAAAGCATGGAAATAATAGAGCAAGAAATAGGCCCTCATCCATACAAGGGCCACGAATGGAAGATAGTGCGCAGAGTTATCCATTCTACGGCAGACTTCGATTTTGCAGGTAAAAACGGCCTAGTTTTTCATAAAAATGCAGTTTCTGCAGGCATTGCTGCACTAAAATCAGGCAAAAACATCATAGTTGACGTAAATGGCATAATCGGCCTACTCAACAAGCAAAATTTGACCGACTTTAAGACAAATGTTATTTGTGACATTTCAAATCCAGATGTGATAAAAGAGGCAACCAAGCTAGACAAAACTCGAGCCCAGACAGCCATGCGAATTCGCGCAAAAGAAATGAATGGAGCAGTAGTTGTCATTGGCAATGCACCAACTGCATTACTAGAGGTAATTCAGATGGTCAAAGAAAATGTAACAAAGCCTAGCTTGATAATTGGAGTACCTGTAGGATTTGTCTGTGCGGCAGAATCCAAAGATGATTTACAAAAACTAGACATTCCATTTATTACAAATCAGGGAAGAAAGGGAGGAACGCCTTGCGCCTCTGCAATTGTAAATGCTCTCTTTAAGATAATCAGAGAAGATTAGCTTTTAGAAAATTTCACACAACTACTAACAAAGTTTTGTGCATTCATTGCTCTATCAAAATAAAGATGCATGTAGGATGCCAAGGTATTGTATTGGATTAAACCATCTTTTTTGTTTTTGATTCCAACACCAATGGATAGGTCGTAGGCAAATTTGGCATCTTTTGGTACATGATCCAGCTCGGAGTAATGGAATTCATGGCCAAACAGAGTTGTTGCATTTTCTGCAATAAGACAGTCAGAGATCACATTTGCACGTGTATAGTTTAGTGTCATTTTCTTTTCCATGTTTGTCGTGGCGTCAAATAGTCCAACCATGGAATATATTTTGGAATTATATTGGATTGATCTTGTTAGATACATCAGGCCGCCACACTCTCCGTATATTGGCATGTTTTGCTCTGCTAGTTTTTTGATGGATTTTTTCATGGATTGGTTTTTTGCTAGCGGTTGGCCTAGCACCTCTGGAAATCCTCCTCCTATGTAAATTCCCGAACATTCAGGTGGTGAAACATCCGAAATTGGGCTGAAAAACTCTATTTTTGCGCCACTTCTATGCAACGCATCAAAATTATCATAATAATAAAAGTTGAATGACTTGTCAAGAGCCACTGCGATTGTTACCTTGGGCTTTGGGGTTTGTTGCCTGGCTTTGTGAGATATTGTCTCTGGGGAATTTGCAATTGAGATTATTTTTTCAATATCAAGATGTGCACAAATTGTTTTTGCTATTTTTGTTATTTTTTGCTTTAGGTGCGCCTGCTCTACTGCAGGAATCAAACCCAGATGACGCGATTCCAGCGATAGATCAGGATTTTTTGGAATACATCCAAGAATTGGAATTTTTAGTGTGGCAAGAGCAGCTCGGCACATCTCCTCGTGCTTTTTGCTACCAAGCTTGTTTAGAATCAGTCCTGCAATTCTGGAATTTTTATGAAATTTTGTAAATCCAAGTGCGGTTGCGGCAATAGAGCGGGCTGTCTTGCTTGCATCCAATATCAGTATGACTGGAGATTTCAAAATGGTTGCAATGTGGTGTGTACTGGACTGATTTGTTGCACCAGAAAATCCGTCATAATATCCCATGACGCCCTCTATTACAGATATTTCAGATTGGGAATTTTTTACAAAGCTTTCAAGTGTTCGGTTCTCTCCCATAATCCAAGAGTCTAGGTTTCTTGCAGAATTGCCAGAGATTGCGGAAAGATATGTCGGATCAATATAATCAGGGCCAACCTTGAAGGGCTGAACAGAATATCCCTTTTTTTTGATTCCATGAATGATAGAGCAAGTAATTGAGGTCTTGCCGACGCCGCTTGTGGTACCTGCAATGACTATTCTAGGTATTTTCATTTTCTTTTTATAAAAATCGGAACTATACCAATCTTTTTCTAGCCTAAAATGATTTTTTGATTAATGGAAAATGAGGGCCTAGTCATAGTGTATACGGGTAAAGGCAAGGGAAAAACCACTGCTGCACTAGGCATGGCACTGCGAGCGATTGGCCATGACCATACCATTTGCATGATCCAGTTCATCAAAGGGTCTTGGCATTATGGCGAGATGAGCTCATCAAAAAGACTAGAGCCAGAATTTGAGCTGACAGCAGTAGGAAAGGGCTTTGTTGGGATTCTAGACGACAAAACCCCAAAAGAAGTGCACCAAAATATTGCTAAAGAGGCAATAGAGATAGCCAAGCAAAAAATTCTCTCTGAAAAATATAATATTGTCATTCTAGATGAGATCAATTATGCAGTGAATTTGGGACTAGTTGATCTAGACGATGTCTTGAATTTGATAAGAACAAAACCAAAGAATGTAACCCTAGTGCTGACTGGCAATCATGTAAAGCAACAAGTAATTGATGCAGCAGACCTAGTCACCGAAATGCGAGAGATAAAGCATCCATTTCAGAAAGGAATTCGCGCAAAAAAAGGCATTGACTTTTAGACAACATTAAATTATGTAGCTCAAGCCAGAGCTGCATTGGTCACCCAAACTCAGGAGCTTCCAGAGACAGGAGAAATTGTGCTTGCAACAATTGCCAAGCTGACAGACCATGGAGCATACGTAACACTAGACGAATACGATAACATGCAGGGATTCTTGCACGTATCCGAGATTGCCCCAGGCTGGGTTCGCTCTGTTAGTAAGTTTGTCCGAGAGGGCGAAAAAAAAGTCCTTTTAGTAAAAAAGGTAAATCCTGGGCGATCCGAAATTGATCTCTCACTAAAGCAAGTATCAAAGGAACAACAAAAGAAAAAACTCCTAGAGATAAAAAGAATCGAAAAGGGAAAAACCCTCCTTGATGCAGTAAAGACCGCTGCCGGACTGACAGATAAGGACATTGAGAAGCTAGAAGATGCAATTTTCTCAAAATACGATTTTGTTTATGATGCGTTTTTGGATGTAGCAATAAAGGGAATTGGTGCTCTAGATGAGCTCAAACTTGCAAAAAAGACAGCATCTGCAATTGCAGAGACAAGCTCCAAGATAAAGCCACCATCTGTAGAAATACGCGGAATTTGTGAGATAACATGCAACCAGTCAAGCGGTGTAGAGGTAATCAAAAATGCAATACTGGACTCTATTGGGGATCAGGCATCAAACATTTCTGTTACCTATATTGGCGCTCCAAAATACAGATTAAGTGTTACAGGTCCTGACTTTAAGACTGCCGAGAGAATGCTCAAGCCAGTCCTAGACAAAATTCAGAAAATCATAGAAAAGAGCAACGGAACTTTTAGTTTTACAAGGGAAGAATCAAAAAAGACAAGGGAGGGTTAGCTTGAAGTTTCAGCTTCGCAAGTGCCCAGAATGCAAAAAATACACACTAAAGGAAGAATGTCATGCGTGTCAGGCAAAAACCGTAACCGCGCATCCAGCCAAGTTTTCGCCAGACGACAAGTACGCTCGCTATAGAATAATGAACAAGTTCAAGGATTAGGAAGAAATTCTAACGCTGTTCATTCGTGCTGCCTCAAAGTCAACTGGTCTGTCATTTAGATCAGTTTGCAGTGACGCAATTTTGTCAACTACTTCTTGGCCCTGTATTACCTTGCCAAAGATTGTGTACTTGCCATCCAAAAATGGTGCATCGCCAGTCATTATAAAGAACTGCGAGCCCGCGCTGTTAATGTCAGTTCCACGTGCCATGGACACGACATATTTTGTGTGCTTGAGACTACTAATTTCTGCATCAATGGAATAGCCTGGGCCTCCTGTTCCCCATGTTCCTGGAGGCTGGTCCTTTGTGTTTGGATCTCCGCCCTGTATGACAAATGTAGATATGATTCTGTGAAATAGTGTTCCATCATAGAATTTGTCATTGGCTAGTTTTACAAAGTTTGCAACCGTGTTTGGCGCAACTTGTGGATTCAGCTCTATTACAATGTCGCCAAAGTTTGTTGAAATCGTTGCAATTGGGTTTGTGGTTTGAGGAGCAGACTCAGTTGGCGTTATCGGCGTTGTGGCTGGTTCAATTGGTGTAACTTCGGACGGAACATAATTCTTGTTTATCTCATAGATTAGAACTCCGTTGATTGGTCCGGTGTCCTTTATCAAAAAGCCAGAAGACATGTATGCTAGCTTTAGCGGACCGTCGCCTTCCTTTGGGTATTTGATATCATCAAGATACACTGGCGTAAAGCCAGAAACATACCTGTCTGCCTGTCTTTGGCTTGCAAGGTCAACATATCCATATACTGTAAATGGAATCATTCGTCCAAGCAGGGTCTCATTCCAAAATTCAGGAGTAGAGCTGACCCCATCATCATACAGGAATCTCTGAGTGTCAAATCCACCAATTCTCATAAACCACTGCTTTTTGCTCTCATCTCCACCGCCATTGACAAAGAACAGTGGCGGGTCTTCGGTGTTAATTCTCTGGGCTGCAACATAAATTAGAACATAGTCGGCATCCATTTCCTGTAGAATTTTCCACCCTTGGTCAGGTGTGCTCAAAAACGCCTGAGCCATCTGCTCAATTCTCCAATCAATCAAAGTAGCATTATCTGCAATAGATCTTCGCTCACCAAGTGTGGTAATCCAATAACCATAATCCCACCATGATGCTACCACTGCGTCATTTGGTGTGTTTTCCTTGAGCCAGGCCATTGCATCAAGCCAGTCGCTTGTTGCAATGTTATAGTTACTTCCACCATTGAGTATTGTTGGCGGTACCTTGACGGCATTTACCCAGTTTGAGCTAGCAGGTGCCATCAACGGAACGATAAGAAATATCGTGATTACTACTAGAAATGAAATCTTGATTGTCTTTGGATGAGATCTGATGAGTTTTTTGCTTTCCTGTCTTGCCGGCTTGAATATCTCTTTTGTAAGCAATGCCAGCCCAATAGAGCCAAGTATTACCAGTGCAAGTGATGAGAACAATTCCAGTCTGATGAATGCAGAACTAATGTAAACTCCAAGCAGGCCAAATATCAGAGCAAACACTTGGACGTCTCTTCTCTGGTTTGCCTCGTTGCTGAGATTTTTGAATATCAGCCAGACTCCAATTCCTGCAAACACCATAAAGACGGAATTGAACAAAAATGACTGAAACACTGTAGTAGTAGCATGTTCTGCAACAGAGTCAGTCAGCGGATCCAGTGTGGTCAAAAACGGATTAATTGCATTAAGATACCTAAAGCTTGGCAGACCAAAGACATTTGCCGAAATAATGCCAATTCCTGCCGCAATTACTACAATTAGGAATAATGCAGTGTATAGTCTGGCCTTTTTTTCGCCTGCAATTTTTTGTATAAATGATGATGCAATAAGAAATAGTGTGGGCCCAATAATCATTAAGCCGCTTGCTTTACCAAAGAATCCGAGGCCTGGTCTTTCAAATGGCGCAAGAGAGATTGCCAATCCTAGTATAAACAATGGCACTGCCCATCGCAAAAAGCCAGCATCCTTTCTGGTAAATGGTAATGACAGAATAAAAAGTCCTATTGGAAGGACAAAAAAGTCGGTTCCACCCCACGCCGAAAATGCAAAGCCAAGAAATATTCCACCTCCAATCATCTTTGCTGCAGCAATTTTGTGAGATGTTGATTTTATTCCACTCAAAAACAAATACGCCGCCAATAGTCCATAGAATAGGCCTAGCGGCTCGGACTTGAACCAGCCAAGCGAGCCCCTTGTCAATATTGGCAGCGACACCGAATACATCAATGAAGCAAACAGACCTGCAGTAGTTCCGCCAATTACGCGCACTAGTGCAAATATCACAATTGCAGTAAGTGAGCCAATTACTAGCGGAAAGACAATTGTAAATCCATACAAATCTCCGCCAAATGCTCCATACAGCACAGCAGTGGTAATATGCAACATGACTTGAGAAGTGCCAGCAACATCTCGTCCAAATGGATACCAACTCATGTCGTCGTGCCACTCAAAATAGGCAGGAATTCCGTTTTCTACAATAAACTGGGTTGCTCTATAGTTAAAGTATGGATCAAACTCGTTTAGCTGAAATCCATAATCTGCGGGCTGTCCACGAATCATTGCAGAAATTGAAAACGATAATGAGAGAACGCCAATTATGAGCAAGTGATGTAGGCAAAACTCAAAGCTGCCTACAGAGAAGAGTTTTTTGTTAGAAAGCAATCGAGTTTTTTTCCGTAAGTCTGTTTATTACTCTTTTGTGAGTATTTGAACTTGGCAAGTGAACACAAGTTTTTTGAACGATTCCGCATCGTCTTTGCTTCCGACAATGCTTCCATAATGCATCGGTATTGCAAGTTTTGGCTTCACTCCCAGAACAGAATTTGCTGCCTCTTTTGCAGTCATGACATAGGTACCACTCACCGGCACAAAAAATACGTCTGGCGTAATACCGTTCATTTCTGGAATATAGTCAGAGTCTCCTGCATGATAAAAAACAGAATCATTCATGGTTATGATAAAGCCGACTTTTTTGTCCTCTTTTGGATGAAACGGCTGACTGGTCTGTGGGTTTATTTTGTCAAGATTGTACGCAGGAACTGCCTTTACTTTGATTCCAGATATTGTGATTTCCTCGCTAGGTTCTATTCCGATTATTTGCTTGCTTGTTGCCTTGATTTGGCCTAGGCATTCCCTTGCTGCCACTATTACGGTCTTGTCCGTGGATGTTTTTTGTAGATCATCATTACTTAGGTGATCAAAGTGATTATGCGATATTAGAACAATGTCAGAGTTGATTGTTGTCTCCATCTGATATGGGTCAATGCAGACTGTTTTGCCGCCAAAAGACAGTGCAAAGGTGTCATGGCCGTACCACTTGATCTGCACTCCATTGTATTCCATGGGTTCTATCCCCACATAATCAAGTTAAACTTTTGCTGGCCTCTAGCACTATTCTGTTGTTTGCTATAGAAATAACAGAGCCGCCATGGTTTTTTATTTTGTACTTGAGGTCCTTGTCTATTGTGGCAATGACCCCGCCTTCCTTTTTTACTAAAGACAAAATAGAGTCGTCTGCAAAGCTTCCACCAATTCTGATTGTTTGAAAGTTTTTTATGTATTGTAAAGTGGTGGTTGCATCCTTGGTCTTTTGTTCTTTTTTTGCCAAGTGGTTTAGTTCAGACAATACAATGTCGGGCACCAAAAACTGGATTTGCCCAATGTCAGTATCAAGTGAGGCTAGATTTTTGATTCGGTGATTAGCTAGATGAATTAGAAAGCTTGTATCGCATATTACCTTAACCAACTATTCCTGCACCAATTAGTCTCCATCTGTCCTCTATTTTGCGGGAAAGAGCTACATTGCTTTTCTCAAAAAGACATACTGGTCTTTTGAACTGGACCTCGATTTTCTCCGACTTTACCTTGCTTACTTTGGCCAAGACGGGGGCTGTGCCAATGTTGAGTCGCAAAGATTCTCCTACTTGTATTGGCAAGACCTTGATATCATTCATTGTTCCTACTGCAGAATCAAAGAGGCTCACCTCTAGTCTTGCATCAGATGCGTTCTCCGGTAGGGTTTCTGGCTTGCCAATCACACTTCCAACAAATGAATCGCTTCGGGTCATGGAAGGGTCCAGCTTTGTGCCAATTGCTACTAGGCCTCCCGGCTTTACATTATCTACAATTCCTGCTGCTGTGCCCAATGAAATAATCTGAGTACGGATTGGCTCGTACGAGTTCTTTTTTGGATTGACGATTCCTGGCTTGATTTCAATTTCATCTCCTACTGAGAAGGTTCCCTGTGTGAGACTTCCACCTATTACTCCGCCCTTGATGTCCTTGATTTTTGTTCCGGGCTTGTTTACATCAAATGATCGTAACACGTGCATTACTGGCTCTTTAGACTCTGCCCTAGCAGGAGTAGGAATTGTCTCTTCTATTGCGCCAATTAGCGCATCAATGTTTAGTCTGGACTGGGCAGAAATTGGAATTATTGGTGATTTTGCTGCCTTGGTTCCCTTGACAAATTTTACAATATCTGCATAGTTTGAGGTTGCATCCTGATATGATATGAGATCAACCTTGTTTTGTATGATTACTATTTGCTGGATTCCTAGAATTTGCAGTGCTAGGAGGTGTTCTTTTGTTTGTGGTTGCGGGACCTTTTGGTTTGCGGCAACCAGTAATAATGCTCCATCCATCAGTGCAGCGCCAGAAAGCATGTTTGCCATTAGGCTTTCGTGCCCTGGGCTATCAACAAAACTCACCACTCGAGACAATTCGCTTTCCTTGCCGCAGTTTGGGCACGTTGGCGTGGTGGAATAGCCTAGTGGGACCTCACATTTTTTACACTTGTAAAATGCCGCATCGGAGTAACCAACACGTATAGTGATTCCTCGCTTTAGCTCTTGGCTGTGAACACTGGTCCACTGGCCGGTCAATGCATGAATTAGTGTTGTTTTTCCGTGGTCTACGTGGCCTGCAGTGCCAATGTTGACACATGGCTGGTAGCCATATTTTTTTACATACCAATCAGGTAGAGTCTCACGCCAATGCAATGAAAAACTTGTAAAAATGTACTATGTTAACTTATGCCTTGTTTTCTGCTGGAGGAGCTTCTTCTATTTTGAGCTCTCCATCATAAGAGCAGTTTAGCTGGTAAATTTCCTCAGAGATTGTGTTTCCTCGGATCAGTCGTCTTTTTCGTTGGCCCTTGTCGCCTTGTTTTAGTCCGACTCCCTTTGAGATTAGCACTTGTTTTCTTGCAGAGCCGTAAATGTCTGCACGCATTGGGATTCCTGACTTGTCGCTACCGCCTGTGATTTTGAGTTTTCCTGCAAGGCCTGCAATTGCTGCATCGAGCTCACCGCCTAGGTGCAATCCGATAAAGGCATTTGCCTCCTTGTCTTTGATTTCTTTGGAGATGGACTTTCCTTTTGTATCTGATATTGTCAGTTTAAAGTTAACCAAGTATTGCTCAGTTTTTTTGGCCGGCTAATAAACCATGTGAAAAAATTAAAGCCATGATCACCTCACTGATACCATGAAAGAAGAAATTGCATGTCCTAGATGCAATAACAAAATGGATGACATGCAAGCATGCCACATGGTGTGCAGTAATTGCGGCGCTCACCTTGACTGTTCAGACAAGGGCTCTTTTTGGTAAATTATAGTCCTGGCCTTTTTGGCAAATAATCAATTGACATGTTTACTGCCTTGTCCTTCATTATTTCCAAGTATGTATCATAGTCTGCCTCAAAATTACAATGAGGGCATTTTACTAAAGTTACATCGTCGTCAAGTTTTGCTGCTCTATCGCATTGGGGACACTTGGCATCCACGATATCATAATGCCTTCAAAACTATATTAACACTAATTTGGGAAAACCGATCTGCGCGGTGTTAGTCCAGTCTGGCAGGACGTCAGCTTCCCAAGCTGAAGGTCGCGGGTTCAATTCCCGCACTCCGCATCACATTTCCT
>CAYYBJ010000016.1:0-21224 GCA_964470325.1 uncultured Candidatus Nitrosotenuis sp.
GCGCCCTTTTAGTATTGCCTCCAAGTCTGTCACATGCTTTTTGTAGTCATGCTGGGCCTGGGCAAACTCGCATGGTGCCTCACAATTTCCCAAATGATATTCAAGGCAGGCCTTTTTTGGCAGCCTCTTGCAGATTCGAATCTTGAATGCTTTTCTCAGCGATCCAATGCTGAGAAGTTTTGAGCTTCCAGAGGTAAAGGGACCAAAAACCTTACCATCTCCTAGGAATTTTCCATTGCGGGTTCTTCTTGCTACTAATAATCTTGGGTATTGCTCATCTGTGATTCTAAGATAGGTGTATCGTTGCTGGTCTTTGAGCTCGATATTGTACATTGGCCTGTATTGCTTTATCATGTTTGATTCAAGCAAGAACGCCTCGGATTCGTTATCAGTTAGAACAAACTCGATATCTGCAATTTTTTCAACTAGCTTTTGTGTCTTGTAGTTTTGGTTTTTTAGAAAATATGATCTGACTCTGTTTTTGAGATTTTTTGCCTTTCCAATGTAGATTATCTTGCCATCTGAATCTTTCATCAAATAGATTCCAGGATGCGATGGGATGGTTATTTTTTTAATATCTAGTGTCAATTTAGGATCTTTTTGAGATATTGTCCTGTGTAGCTTTTGGCGTTTGCAGCAACTTGTGACGGGGTTCCAATTGCAATTACTTTGCCTCCCTTGTCGCCACCTTCCGGTCCCAAGTCGATTAGCCAGTCTGAATTTTTAATCACATCCATGTTGTGCTCTATTACTACTATGGTATTGCCAAGATTTACCAGCCTGTTTAGGACATCTAGCAGCTTTTGCACATCTGCAAAGTGCAGACCTGTTGTGGGCTCATCTAAAATATACATTGTCTTGCCCGTATCACGCTTTGATAATTCCGAGGCTAGCTTTACGCGTTGTGCCTCACCGCCAGACAGAGTAGTCGATGACTGGCCAAGCTTGATGTATCCTAGGCCTACATCGTATATTGTTTGTAGGATTCGTCTAATCTTTGGAATGTTTTCAAAAAATGATAATGCTTCTTCTACTGTCATGTCTAGAACGTCTGCAATGTTTTTGCCCTTGTATAATACGGATAGTGTCTCGGAGTTGTACCGCTTGCCCTTGCATTCATCACATCGAACATAGACATCCGATAGGAACTGCATCTCTATTTTCTTGACACCGTCACCTTCACATGCAAAGCATCTGCCGTCTGCAACATTAAATGAGAATTGTCCTGGTGTATATCCTCGCTCTTTTGAAGACTCGGTTCCGGCAAAGAGTTCCCTAATTGGTGTAAATGCGCCAATATATGTTGCAGGGTTTGATCTTGGGGTTCGACCAATTGGGGACTGGTCTATTGCAATTACCTTGTCAATTAATGTGACGCCGTCAATTGACTTGTGTTTGCCTGGTCTCTCATTTGACTTGTAAAAATACGACGATAGCGCTTTGAGCAAAACCTCGTTTATCAATGTGGATTTACCAGAACCGGATACGCCAGTTACTGTGACTAGCAATCCTAGTGGAATTTCTACTGTAATGTCCTTGAGATTGTTTTCTGCAGCACCCTTGATGGTTATGGTGCCAAACTGGTTTCTTTTTTTATCTACTATCTTGATGAGACTTTTGTCTTTTAGGTAATCGCCTGTGACTGACTTGTGGTTGTTCATAATCTGGGGTACCGTTCCCTCAAAGACAATTTCTCCTCCATGGATTCCAGCACCTGGGCCCAAATCCACTATCCAGTCGGCATTTTTGATTACCTCCTCGTCATGCTCTACTACAATTACTGTATTGTCCAAGTCTCGCAGCTTGACTAGGGTCTTTATCAGCCTGGCATTGTCTCGTTGATGCAAGCCTATTGTGGGCTCATCAAGCACGTATAGTACGCCTGTTAGATTAGAACCAATCTGCGTTGCAAGCCGAATTCTTTGCGATTCTCCGCCAGATAGTGTGGAGCTTTGTCTGTTTAGTGTAAGATAGTTGAGGCCAACATTTCGCAGAAATTCCAACCTTTCTGTGATTTCTTTGAGAACGTCCTTTGCAATGTATTTTTCAGTCTCTGTTAGCTTGATTTCCTTGAAAAATTCATAGCAATCATCAATGGATAAATCACAGACATCAAAAATTCCCTTTTCGTTTACCTTGACTGCAAGTGCCTCTGGCTTTAGCTTTTTTCCATTGCACACATTACAAGGGATATCTCGCATGAATTGTTTTAGCCAGTCTCGCTTTGACTCAGAATCCGTTCCCATGAATACTCGCTGCAGATTATTTAGAACACCTTCAAAGGAATTTGTATACGCCCAGTGCGAGTCTGTTGTCTGTGATTCGTAATGAAAGTTTATTCTCTGATCTGTTCCGTGCAGAATGACTCGAAGGTGTTCCGGTTTTAGCTTGTTAATTGGTGTCATTAGGTCAAATCCGAATTTTTTTCCAACTGCTCGGAGCTCTTGTTTTCTGAAGGCGGAAAATCTTCCACTCCATGGAATGATTGCGCCATCCAAAATTGATTTTGTCTTGTCTGGGATTACTAGGTCTTCATCAAACTCCATTTTCACACCCAAACCATGACATGCCTTGCAAGAGCCAAATGGTGAGTTGAACGAAAATGTCCTGGGCTCTATTTCTCCAACAGTCAGTCCGCAATACGGGCATGCATTGTTTTGCGAAAACATTTTCTCGTCTTTTTCAGATGATACTAGAACAGAACCCTTGGCTGCCTTTAGTGCAGTCTGGATTGCCTCAAAGAGCCTGCTTTTTTCTGCTTTTGATGCCTTGAGCCTGTCCACTACAATTTCAATATTGTGCCATTTTTGGCGGTCAAGCGGAGGAATCTCATCCTCTAGTGTGATAATTTGACCATCTATGCGAGCGCGGGAATAGCCATCTTTTTTCATCTGCTCAAAGAGTTTTTCATATGTTCCTTTTTTTCTCTGAATTAGCGGAGCCAAAATCAATACTTGTTTTTCATCAAAATCCTTGAAGATTGATTCGCAGATGGACTCGACTGACTGGTTTGAGATTTTTCTGCCGCACTTTACACAATGGGGAATACCGATTCTTGCATACAGCAATCTCAGATAATCATAGATTTCCGTTGTGGTGCCTACTGTAGAGCGCGGATTTTTCGATGTGGTCTTTTGTTGTATAGATATGGCAGGTGATAATCCTTCAATGGAATCAACATCTGGCTTGTCCATCATTTCTAGGAACTGTCTTGCATATGCCGACAATGATTCTACGTATCTTCTCTGGCCTTCGGCATATATGGTATCAAAGGCCAAAGTAGACTTGCCAGAGCCGGACAGGCCAGTTATTACTACCAGCTTGTTTTTTGGTATGTCCAAATTTAAGTTCTTGAGGTTGTGATGACGTGCACCTCTAATCTTTAGATTATTGTGCATTTTTCTTTTCCAACTCTACTTGAATTCGCCTCAGTCTGTCTCGACAGGCAATCGCATTCTCAAAGTCCAACTCTTCTGCATATTTTTTCATCTGGGTCTCTATTTCTATTATTTCACGGGACAGGTCGTGCTGGGTCTTGTTTTTGAGATCATCTAGTGTTGCGACCTGTTCTGGAATGGACTTGATGATTGTCCTTGGAGTAATGTTGTGAATGGAATTGTATTCTATCTGCTTTGCTCTTCTTCGGGTGGTTTCCTCTATTGCCTGCTTCATGGATTTTGTGATGGTATCGGCATACATTATGACAGAGCCATCCACATTTCTTGCGGCACGCCCAAATGTCTGAATTAGACTAGTAAAGTTGCGCAAAAAGCCCTCCTTGTCGGCATCAAGTATTGCAACTAGAGCCACTTCGGGAATATCGAGGCCCTCTCGAAGTAGGTTGATTCCAACTAGGACATCAAAATCACCTAGCCTTAGCTGGCGAATCAACTCTGTTCTTTGCAGGCCCTCGATTTCAGAGTGCAAATATCGCACACGAATTTCTTTTTTGGCTAGGTATTCTGCCAGGTCTTCTGCCATTCTCTTTGTTAGGGTTGTAACTAGAACTCGCTGGTTTTTTTCTGTGCGTTTTTTTATTTCATCTATTAGATCATCCATCTGGTTTTTTGTTGGTCTGATTTCTACTAGTGGGTCTACTAGGCCAGTTGGGCGCACCAGCTGTTCCACTATTTGATATGATAGTTCTTTTTCATATTGTGACGGAGTGGCGGAAACAAAAATTGTATTTTTGATATATTTTTCAAATTCCTCAAACTTTAGTGGGCGGTTATCAAATGCACTGGGAAGCCTAAATCCATAATCAATTAGTGCTTTTTTTCTGGTGTGATCACCGCCATACATTCCATGGAGTTGTGGAATGGTTACGTGCGATTCATCAATTACCAAAAGATAATCGTCTCCGTAAAAATCCAACAAGCAAAATGCCTGCTCGCCTGCCTGTCTTCCATCAAAATGGCGAGAATAATTCTCTATTCCAGAACAATATCCAATCTCTTCAATCATTTCGAGATCGAATTTGGTGCGCATCTCTAGTCGCTGTCGTTCTAGCTCGTTTAGCTGCGGCAGTCTCTCTTTTAACTCCTCTCGAATTGATTTTACTGCTCGAGACCTGACATCGTCTGCAATCAGATAGTGCTTTGCAGGAAATATCTTCATGGAATTGACCTTGCGCTTTTCTTTGAGGGAGACATTGTCTAAAATAGCAATCTTTTCGATTTCATCGCCAAACATCGATACTCGAATGATATCCTGGGAATAGGCAGGAATCACATCTAGTGTATCACCCTTGACTCGAAAATTTCCAGGCGCAATCGTAGTGTCGTTTCTCTCATATCGTGCATTTACTAGGCGTCGAATAAGCTCACTTCTGCTTATTTGCATGCCTGCCTTGATTGTAGTTGCCATTTCTTCCCAGTCCTTTGGGTTGCCCAAAGAATAGATGCAGGAAACAGTAGCCACTATGATTGTCGGCTCACCAGAAAGTAGCATGGCAGTTGCCTCTAGTCTCATTTTTTCGATTTTTTCGTTTATTTCAGTGTCTTTTTCAATGTAGGTATCTGTCTGCGCAATATAGCTTTCAGGCTGATAATAATCATAATATGATACAAAATAGCCGACATTATTTTTTGGGAAAAACTGTTTTAACTCCGAATACAGTTGTGCGGCAAGTGTCTTGTTGTGAGAAATAACCAGTGTATTCTTGCCAGTCCTTGCAATCACGTTAGCAACTGTGAATGTCTTGCCAGAGCCAGTAACGCCAAGCAGTGTCTGGACTTTGCCCTTTTGTACTCCTTGTACTAGTTTTTCAATTGCTTCAGGCTGGTCGCCTGTTGGCTCAAACTCTGATGATATTTGGTATGTCTGTATCTGCAATAGGCAATGACAATTTAATTTCAAATTTAAAGGATGGGTGATTATATCATCATAGATTACCTAGTGGTAAGTAGCCCACTGATAATTCATACGTGTCTCTTTTAAGCCAAATTACAAGTCAATCTTTTGGTTGCAAGGCTCCTTTAACATTCATCTGATCGCAGTATGCTGTATATCGTTTGTTGTGGTGTCGGCTTTTTTGTTACTTGATCTTGATGAGCGATTTTATCAGCAACCAAGAGGACATGCATCAAGCATTGATTACATCGAGACGCCAAACCAAACTCTGGTGCCAGAACCTATAGTGTCTACAGAGATAATTTTCCAAGAATCGACAGTGCAAAAATCTGCCCCAAAACAGGTTCAAGCCAGAGTACAAAACGAACCCAAATCCCGCCTATTTGAGATGGAATCTAAGCAATTCACCCTGAATCTGAGCGGCAAAGCACATGTAATAGGCATGATCAAAGACGCAAATCTTGTCCTCAAATTAGAACCAGTAAGAGGTACTGACCTGCAAGATTTCCGAATAACCGAGTCACGATTGATTCTTGATGGTACTGGCGTTCCAATAACTGGCATTTCTGCAAAAATAGATAGAACAAAAATCACACTAGACTTTACCGCAAACAATGTGGGAAAATTCTCAATCTCTGGTATTTTGGATGAAAGCATGCTGGATGATACCAACAACAAGCAAAATGTCGTGATACAAGACCAAGACTTCTACTTACTCAAAAAAGAAATGCCGTACAGACTAAACCTGATTGGAACTCTGGCAAGCTGATCTACCAGAGTGGCTCATCTACCATCTTGACATCGCTATCTATTATTTCAAAGCCCATTATCTGCAAGGCCTCTCTTGCAAGGGGGCTATTTTTTTCTAGAATTTTTTTTGCAATGTCTGTTCTTGTGGTTTTATCCAGGTGTTGGCCAATCTTGTATTTTCCGCGAATTGTTTTAGGTGTTACCTTGATTATTGCGACTTCATCTATTACATGCATGTCTGGTGCAAGTTTTTCATAGCCTCCTTCAGGCTGGTATTTTTCCATTAGGGCATTTAGCGCCAATGTCTTTTCTACTCTATCGTTGACAATGACGCCGTCGCCCTTGATTACGACGCTAATGTATAGTGTGTCTGCCTGTGATGCATCTGTTGGCGAGCTAAAATATGATGGCAAAAACTCTACTTCGCGGTCCACCTCAAAGCCCACTCTTGGGTTTGCCTTGATGTTTTCCAGCTTTTCGCCTCTGGTATGAGAATGCATGTAAATTGCACCATTGACATAGGCAAAATTCATTGGAATTATTTGCGGAAAGCCTTCTCTGTCTAGCGAGGCAATCCTTCCAACATGCTCGGAATTGAGAAATTCGGCTATTTTTTGCTGTGATTTTATCTCCAGTCTGCCTAATAGTTGCACGATTTGAAACTCAATAATGATATAATAAATTCAACCGAACGTGGATGCCTGGGATTTTTCGCCCAAGCATTTTCGTACAGGTATGGCTTAGGGTCCATGTGCCCTAATTGATGTGGTTTTGCGATTTTACAATAAAACCATTGCGCATGAATTATCAGTATTCTATGTAGTAGACCATTCGTATATGGAAAAGGATAGTCCTTCGTCTTTTTCCGATTCAACGAGTTTTTTCTCCAAAACCGTCTTGTATATCATTGAATCAACCTTTATGATGTCTAGGCCCGCCTCTACTTCTTTTCCTGATGCCATAGTAGGAGATAATACTGCAAGCAAGACATTTGAGAGTGAGTGCGTGTCTTTTTTTGCATGTGCGGAATCTTTTTGCACATAGAATGTAATGTTTATCGATAATGGTTTGCCGTCAATTCTTTTTTTGACTGCATCGATATTTTTGCCAAGCTTGGTCTCTATTACCTCTCTGATTTTCTTTTTGTCCTCTTTGACGTTCTTGCCAGCAGTCGCTGGAATGAATCCTCGAACCGATATGTTCTGAAGTAAAATATCTCCTTTCATGATACTACTTGAGAAATTCTTAATTTAAGCTAGGACTGCAAAGAAAATCTGATCTGCAAGCTTGCACTTTTCATTCAAATTTGATCGGAGGCCTGCCAAAATGCATTATGGTCTCATTTGCTCCATCCAGCAGCTTTGCTAAGCCAAGTGCCTTGTCCTGGTTTTCTGCAATGTTTTTTTTGAGGACCTTTAGGTAGTGGATGTTTTGTGTCAGCAACTTTCGGCGCTTGTTCTTTGACATTTCAGATTCCTTGATAATCTTGAGATTGGCAGAAATCTCGCATAATTTTATGAGTACTGCCTCCCAGGGTGCTCCTTGTAGTTGCTCCACATAGGCCTGCTCTTGCTTTGATTTTGGGATTGCTGTGTCCTTTCTAATGGATGTGACCATTACTGCAATGTCGCGCCCAAACCTCTCAAATAACTCATCAAATGATGCCTTAGCCTGCGATAGTATGCCAGCACACAAGATCTGCTCATGTGTTATGCCAATTGACTTTAGCCTAAAGACAACCCCCATACAAAATGGAATGTCTGCACCGTTTCCGCGAGCATAGGACTCGCACTCGTCGAGTGTGGCCAATAAGGGATTATCGTGTGTTGCCTTTGAGGTGCGGCATTACTTTGGATGCAAACTTGTCAATTGATCCAAAATAGTTAGAGCCCCAGAATCGAATCACAAAGTGGTTAACGCCTGCCTTTATGAATCTCTCGAAAACTGGAATTACGTCATCTGGCGTTCCAACTGCAACAGAAGATCTTGCAATTGAGTCTGGAATGGTAGTAGCCCCTTCTCTCATCTTTACAATCCAGTCCTGGTTTGACATGGAGTATTCTGTGAAATATTTCTTGAAATCAAATCCCTCAATTGACTTTAGGTTGTGAACGCGCAATACTTCTGGCTTGAAGAGTGATACTTTGACAGCTTCCTTCATCTTTGCCCAAGATTCCTCTGCGTCTTCTGAGAAATACACATCAATGTCTAGTGCGTATTGAAAGTTTTCTTGTTCTTCTTTAGTACGATTGTTTTCCTTCATTGATTTTTTAATTGTCGCCGCATGGTCTTCAAATAATTCCGGTGTGTATCCAATTGGCAACCAGCCGTCGCCGTATTTACCTGTCATCTGCAGGGTTCTCTGTCCGCCTGCTGCCATGTATGTTGGTGGATGTGGCTTGCGAATTGGCTTTGCCTGCAAGCACGCATCCGTTAATTCATAATATTTTCCCTTGAAGCTTACTTTATGATCTGGTGATGACTGGTATAGCAATTTGATTACTTGGAGTTGCTCCTCCCATTTTGAAACCGGGTTTTCAAATGGAATGTTGAATTCTTTTAGGTTCTGCGCCTCGCCTGCACCAATTCCGAGTGTTCCTCTGCCTTTAGAGATTCTATCTAGCGTGATTGATGCCAGTGCAATGTTTGATGGATGTCGTCGTATGGCATCTGTGACACAGGTTCCCAGTTCCACATTTTGTGTTGTTGCAGCAATTGCGGAAAGCATTACCCATGGATCTAGTACGGTTGCCTTGGTCCACTGTGGGACGTTTGAGTGGTCCATATACCAAATGGAATCATAGCCTACTCTGTCTGCCAAAAGGCACGCAGTAAGAATTTGGTCTTCTGTAAATCCGGCACGTGCAACGTTTAGTCCGTTTTGAATTCCAAACTTTAGCATCTTTTCTTGTGATCAGACCTGCGGTATTTAAGTTTAGTAAAATCTGCGAATTTCGTGTACAAAATTAAAAGAGAAAATGAAAATTTTACAGCTTGCCATCGATGATATCCTGTAGACACTGGATAACATCATGCTTTGTCACTGGTTTTGGGTTTGGATCCAAGTGGCCCTTGTCCGTCATTACCACATCTGCTGCCTGATCTAGTGGTGCCTTGAGTGTCATTCTATCGAATTTTAGCTTTTCAATTACTTCTTTGAATTGCTCATAGAAAATCGACTTGTTGAACTTGTGTGCAACTGTAGTACACGATGATAGCGAGTATCCGTGCGCGACTCCCTCATTTGAGAAGACATAGGATAGTGCATGGCCAAGTGTTGTAGAGCAGTTGCCAAATCCAATGCCGGATAGCATTGAACCATATGGATAGTTTTCTGGCTTGTCATTCATTATTGCGTCGTATAATACTTCAAATGCCTGCTTGCACATTGTTCTGGTAAATTCATTTCCTAATTTCGAATCATACCCTTCGGTTGCCTGCGCACATGCATCACAGACCGAGTTTTTGACAATTTGTTCTGGCGTGCCAGCCATAAAGTATGCGTCAACTACTGCTCTGTCTGCTAGGAATCTGTCTTCGCGGAGCAATTTTTTCTTGCCGTCAAACTTTAGAACACAATATGTAGTCATTTCTGCTCCTGTTCCAAATGTTGTTGGAATCAGAATCTTTTCTAGTTTCATCTCGGCTGCGGAATATTTTGCAACATCCAAAGAACTTCCTCCGCCCAGGCCTATGACACATGATGGATTCTTTGGCTTGAATTCTGCAATTACTTTTTGTACAGTTTCAATTGATGGTTCTGGTTCTACCTTATCATATAACATGTAATCTTTGATGCCCATCTTGCCAAGCCACTTTTGTGATATTGGTGGTGGGGCAGTTGTGATGACTAGGGCATTTTTTGGATATTCAGCTTGAGATAATGCGTCTTTACCGAAATTGATTATTTTTGGAATTTTTACTGTGTGCATGTTTTGGTGGGAATATTTTGGCTACTTATACCTTACAGGAAGAAATGATTTCGCCAATCATGCGCGATGCCAAATGCGATGTAACATCATTTAGATCGTGTGCAGGACAGACCTCCATTAGGTCAAACCCTATTATCCCTCTTTGGACTAGCTTTTTGATACTGTACGTGGCATCAATTGATGATATGCCTAGTGGTACTGGTACTGATACTCCTGGCGCAAAGGCAGGATCTAGACAGTCCATATCAAATGACACATAAACATTGTCCTTTACGGTATCTAGGATGGTCTTTGCGATTGACTTGATACCGGATTCTATGATGTCAAATGGCGTGATTATCCGAAGCTTGTGTTTTTTGATATTTTGCAGCTCTTCTTGCTCTGGGCTGCGAATTCCAATTTGGATGCTGGATTTTACATCAATACAGTCCAAAGAGTCGGTAATGACTGAACCATAATAGTTTCTAGTGTGTGAGACAAAGTCTGGGTGCGCATCAAAATACACCAAAGAGATCTTTCCGTGCTTTTTTGCCATGGATTTGAGAAGCAAAGCCGTATTTGAATGGTCTCCGCCAACAGATATTGGCAGTTTCTTTGCGCCAAGGATTTTTTCAAACGTGGTTGGAATCTGGGCTTTTTTGATATTGCCAAAATCACAAACGCGCGTCTTTCCCGCTCCTAGTGCGGGCTGTGCCAAGCATAGCAGTTTTTTTTCTACATAGATATCATTTGAAATTGAAATCTTTCTGATATGATCTGGAGCAGCTGATGAGCCTTGAAAAATCGCATGCGAGCCCGACTCGTCTGGAATGCCTACTATAACAACATCAGAATCATCAAAGGACGAGTTTGCCCAACAGATCTGTTTTTTATTCAATGAGGTAGATTGACTACCATGCGAAGAGAAGATAACCCTTTCTACTATTTTTGATGCGGTATGGTGCTAATCTAATAAGCAGGGAATGAACCAAGTCATCCAATTGAGATCACACGCAATGTCAATTATTCGTGCAGGCCTAGATGCTGCACAGCCCAGGCGACATCTTGAGAAATTCGTCACCAAGGACACCCTGATTTGTGCGGGAAAGAAATACTGCGTCTCTGATTATGAAAAAATTTGGCTAGTGGCAATGGGAAAAGCAGCCGACTCTATGGCAAAGGCCGCGCATCGCATCGTATCTTCTGATGGCGGCATAATAGTTGTTCCAAAGAGCCATTCCGTATTATTGGACAAGAAAAGATTTCGGACTGTTTTAGCTGGACATCCGACACCTAACAAAAACTCGGTCCTTGCTGCAAGAAAAATTGCAATCCTGCTCCAAAACGCTGGACCTGACGACCTAGTCGTATTTTTGATATCCGGAGGCGCATCAGCACTTGTTTGCCTGCCACAAGGAATCACATTGCAGCAAAAAGTCAAGACAACTCAAATTCTGCTTGAATCTGGAGCATCAATATCGGAAATCAATGCAATCCGCAAGCACCTATCTGACATCAAGGGTGGCAAAATTCTGGAAAACCTACGGTGCGATGCCATATCGTATGTAATGTCAGATGTCATAGGTGATGATTTGGGCTCTATTGCCTCTGGCATGGCATACTGTGATAGGACTACGTTTTCTGATTGTCTGAATATAATATCAAAATATGGCCTTGCCAAAAAACTCCCAAAATCTGTTCTAACAAGACTAAACCATGGCGCTAGAGGCAAAATAACAGAGACTCCAAAAAAACCAAAAATTCCAAACCAAGTCATTGCGTCAAACTCTGACTGTCTTGGCATGATGGCAAAAAAAGCAAGGTCGCTTGGATATGATACTTTTGTATATCATAATGTACAAGGAGATGTTGGACAGGCCGCAAAGAAAATTTTAAAGAAATTTCGCCAAGAAAAAAAGGACTGCCTAATTTTTGGCGGTGAGACTACAGTTACCATGCGCGGAAAGGGAAAAGGTGGAAGGAATCAGGAATTGGTATTGCACATGTTATCTGATTTACCAAAAAACACCATGGTGGCATCAGTTGGCACTGATGGAATTGATGGCAACACATGTGATGCAGGCGCAATCTTTGATTATGCAATGGATAAAAAAATCACGCAGCCATACCTTGATGACAACAATTCCAATGCGTTTTTTGCAAAATATGGCGGACTAATCAGGACAGGACCGACGCACACAAACCTGCAAGACATTGGAATTATTCTACAACATGCGTGAGCTGATATTTTCCTGCAGTGGTATCTTGGAGTATTGGTACACAAGGCCACGTTGTTCTGCTAATTGATTGATGAATTTTTTTTTGCCCTCAATTAATGGGTCACTTGATTTTTGGTCACTGGATAAATGTTGTATCATCTCATCTGAATCAAGATGGATTTGTATGGTGTCACCATTTTTTATGATAAACACACCAATTCCCCAAAAAATTCCAACATGCAGTGCAATGTATTTTGATTGCAAATCGGTTACCTTGTCTAGGTAAATGTCTGCATGATCACGGAACTGATCTACTGTGGTATTGTTAGTCTTGATGGTCCAGCAAATTCTCTTTGCGTTTCCGTCACAAAATACGGTGTGAATCATAGTCAACCAAAAAGGCGTTTTTTGTCTATATTATTTTAATTCAGGTCTGAATAGTGTAGATCAAAATCATACCGTAATGCAAAAGTCCTTTGCCTTCTTTACAAGGATGGTCGATGAGCTGGTCCAGTTCTCCGACACTGATCCTGAACTAGCAGAAGGAATCAAGTGGCTTGATGCGCAGGCACAACAAAAAGGAATTACATTTTATGAAATGGTCTTCCAGGTGTTGTACAAGCACGACATAACAAATCGCGCGCAGCAGTGGCTCAACACTAGAAACTAGAGCTCAGATGCTTTTTTGAATTCTACTTTGTGTTTTCCTGGTATGACTTTGATCTTTGGTTCTATCTTTGGCGTTTTCTTCTCTTTTTTTAATTTAGTTGGAGTGCGTTTTTTCTTTGGCCTGCCGTAATCGGAATATCTAATCCAGACCATTTGATGTTTCTATGGTATACTGGTAATTATTTTCTAAGGTCGATTGGCTCGTACGTGCAGCCTTGCGGTCCGCAATATTTTCCAACATATACTGCCTTTGGTCTGTATAGCGCAGTCTTTGGTGCAGCTTGTGCAAATTTCTCCTCTATTACATGCGATGTCCAGCCTGCCACGCGGGATATTGCAAAGATTGGCGTGTTAAGGTCCGGTGGAATCTTTAGCATGTAATACAAAGATGCAGAATACAGGTCCACATTTGGATAAATATCAATTCCCTTTTGGCGTTTCATCTCACGAATGGTGGCCTCCTCTACTGCTTGTGTGATGTCAAACCATGGAGCGCCTGTTTTCTTTGCTAACTTGCGTGACAGCTCTTTTAGCACTTGGGCTCGAGGATCATAGGTGCGATAGACAGCATGGCCCATACCCATTATCTTTTGGCCTTTGGTGATTCTCTCTTTTACCCAGGCCTCTGCATTGTCTATTGTTTTGATATCAAATAGCATCTTCATTACCTCATAGTTTGCCCCGCCGTGCAATGGGCCTGATAATGCGCCAATTGCTGCACTAACTGCTGAATACATGTGTGCGCCAGTTGATGCAACTTCTCTTGCCGCAAACGTAGATGCGTTAAATGTGTGGTCTGCATGCAATATCAGACAAATATCAAATATTCTCTCTGTTTCTGCGTCTGGCTTTTCGCCTACTAGCATGTTCAAGAAATTGGCAGCATGAGACAGTCTTGGGTCTGGGTCTACGATATCCTTTGTAGTTCGGACTCGCTCCCAGCTTGCAACTATTGTAGGTGTTTTTGATATTAGGGATATGGCGCTCTGATAGTTTACCTCCTCATCGTTTGCACCCTTGTCGTCATAGTATCCTGATAATGCAACCACAAATGCCTGCATCATTACCATTGGGTCTGCGTTTTTCTTCCAGTTTCTCATGTTTGACTGCATTTGTCGGGGCATATCGCGCGCATCAATGAGCCGTTGCTTGAATTCCTCCAACTCTTGCCTGTTTGGGAGCTTGTCGTTGAGCAACAGGTACGCAGTCTCCTCATATGTCGAGTTTTTTGTCAAATCCAAAATGTCGTATCCGCGATAAATCAGCTTGCCGTGCTCACCGTCAATGTCGGAAATCTTGGTGTCTGCTACTTCAATGTCTCGCAGGCCGATGTTTTTTGTCTCCAATTCGGCCTTTCTGGCCAAAAATTGCCTATTAAGTTTATGCAGAAGTCGTTATGATGTAGTTGTTTTGCTACAATAAAATCGGTAGTTTTTCCCCAGAGGCCAGTGTCGCCCAGTCTTTTCTTTTATGATCTTGCAAAAAAACAGATACTAGTCTATGAAAATGGCAAAATAATCAACAATCCTGCAATAACCGTGCGCCACTCTAACCTGGTTCGCAAATATCTCAAAAGATTATAATGTTTTAGACAAGCAAGCATACAACTCAAGAGAAGAGTTTTTCTAATTATTTTAAGACTTGCTTATCTTTTTGACTTTTCTGGGAATGATCGCAAATATTGTCTTGAAAATAGTACCCTATGTTTATTAAGCGCATATCAAAAGCGGATTTGATGACTTTTAAGCAAACTGGAATAATTAAACGCGGTTGGGCTCGACAAAGACGAGACCTCAAAATTACTGGAATTACAAGAATTAAACGAAGAAAAAACCGTTGAAGCTAGAGAAGAATTCAAAGAAAAGATGGAACGCAGTTCAGAAGAATCCTCTGAAGATTATGAAGAACAATGATGTCTAGTTTGCACATAAATTTAGCATTTGGTCTAATCTGACAAAGCTGAATCCTATAGGTGCGTTTTTGATTATTCCTTATGAGCCATATAGAGCGAGATTTTATGCGCCAAATAGACGAGCTGGTATTGTCTGCATCACCGCAACTCTTGGCAAAGCTAGCAGAACTTGATGTAGAAGCACAACTCTCAGGCAAGACATTCTATGATATTTATTCCAGTTTATCCGATGAGGACAAGCGCCAGATCATAATTTTGGCAAAAAAGTAATTTTGGTTTAAATTAGAGCCCAAAAACGCATTTGCTGTGGCAGCAAAAAAAGCAGTCAAAAAAACAAAGGTCCTCTGCATTTCCCACATGGAGGATGCTGATGGAATTAGCTCTGCTGCCCTAATTCGCGAAGCCTTTGGCGGAGATACTATTCTAGTTGATTATCCTGGCTTGATGGGTGCAATTGAAGCACTAGTCTCTGATGAAAAGCTAAAGACACTATTTATTTGCGACTTGGGTCTTGCAAAAAACAACCAGGACAAGTTTGTCGAGGTCTTGTCTGCGCTGCGCAAGCGCAAAGTTGCAGTAACATACATTGATCATCATGATATCGACCCAGAAATTATAAAAAGACTCGAAAAGGCCAAAGTCAAGATTTACCATGATATCAACGAGTGCACCACAGTCCAAGTCTATGACGCATACAAGAAAAAACTGTCTGACCATGCAACCTTTGTTGCCACATGTGCAGCTATAACAGATTACATGGAGGACAGACCAAAGGGCGCAAAACTACTCCAAATCTATGACCGACAGTTTGCATTAATCTCTGCTACCGTACTAACATACAATATAGTGGGACACCAAAAAGACCCCGACTATTTGCTATACCTGGTGGAAATGTTGTCCGAATCAAAATATCCACATGAAATCCCCAACACGTTTGAGTTTGCGCAAATACAAGTTGGGAAACTAGCGGAAATGATTGCCAAGGTCAAAAAGTCGCTAAAAACAATGAAGAATCTGGGCTACATGGAGATAATGGATGCAGGTGCATCCGGAGCAGTCAACTTTGTTTTGGGATTGTCTGGAAAAGAAGTCGGAGTCGCATACAAGGAACGAGTAGACCATGGCATCTATGCGGTTTCAATTAGAGGCTCTAAATCCTGCAAAATTCACTTGGGCAGAATGGTAAATGGACTGTCTGCAGAATTTGGAGGCTCTGGTGGTGGACACGACAAGGCATGCGGTGCAGTCATTCCAAAGGACAAGATTTTGCCGTTTATCAAAGAGTTTAACGCAAGGCTAAACCAAAAATCCTAGGAAAACTCGACAGTCATATCAATTTCTACAGTAGAATTTAGCGGAAGGCTAGCTACTCCAACTGCAATTCTGGAATGTTTTCCTTTTTCTCCAAATATCTCAAAGAACATGTCAGATGCGGCATTGATTATTTTTGGATGCTCGGAAAATTCCGGAGTGCAATTCACAAAGCCTGACACTCGCACAATCTTTGTAATTCTGTCTAGACTTCCAAGGTTTGCTTTTAGTTGTGCCAGTATGTTGATGCCACACAGTTTTGCAGCTTCGCGGGCCTCTTCAATTGATTTTTCTGTAGGGACCTTGCCAGTGTATAGGACCTTTCCGTCCTGCATTGGAATTTGTCCAGACACAAAGGCCAGGTTACCTGATGTTACCACAGGTATGTACGAGCCAGCAGGTTTTGGAGGCGTTGGTAATGTGATGTTTAGCTGTTTTAGTCTGTCTTCTGACATGATATTTTCCAAATTACCAGAGAATTTATTGTTTCTATCTGTGATACAATATCCAGTTTTTTGGCAGATGCGTGTCCTGATGATATTCCAGGTCTGACTTGGTTGATGCCAAAAAGCCACACTGCTTGCATGATAATAATCCGATTTTTTCTATCGGGGCTTTTCTTGAGAAAATCAATGTGTCTTCAAAGAAGTTTATCTGATAGTCCTCTCGACGAGTCTCGATTGTAAAGTTGACCACCTCGTCTATTGGATCGCTCTTTGTTGTTATGATGGAATTTTCTCTGGTTACTGCATGACCTTTCTTTTTTAGATATGTGGCAAGCTCTTCTGCTAATGTATCATCAAAGACACAATCTATTTCCATTTGGCCTAGTACTGGTGATTTTTGCTTAAAATGATTGTGTCTAATTTATCTTCAGATGAATCATCTCGCCCTTGTGCGAGTCTGAATGGTAGATCATCTTTGGGTGGTTGCCTTTTTGCTCCAAATAACTCTCAATTAGCATTGCCCAGGGAAGAGAATGACCCGAGTTTACCTTTGATTCTAGGATGATATTGTTCGTCTTTTCGTCGTACTGGACTCGGCCAGAGCATGTCATTTCTAGTGTAGAGTTTACTATATCGAGTACTTGCTCTAGTGTTTTGTCTTTGAGTGAGATTCCTGATTTATCTAGGAATTTGGTAAAGTCTACGAATTTCTTTGAGTTTAGTATGGAATGGAGCGCAAAACCGAGGCCATTTTGGTTTATGACGTTTATTATCTTGCAGACCTCTAGTGCTTGGCTTTTTGTCATCTCGGATAAATTGTCTATTTTCAGGGCATCCTTCCATAATTGGGCAAACAATCTCGATTGGCTTGCGCTTAGAATGTCTGTTGCAGAAAAGACCGCACCACGGCCATTTGTATTGTCTATGATTAGAATTTCGGTATCGTCAAAGACAAAGCAATTTTGAACAATCTCTGATGATCTAATTTTTACACCATCTGGAATGTTCCTAAATGATTCCGAGCCTATGACTGACACTGGTACAACTAGTCTGACATCGAGGTCGCGTCTCAGCACTGATAACAATTCCTCTTTGCATTCTGCTAGAATTGACAAGCCCCAAGAATCTGCCGTGATGTGAATTGATGACTTTGCACCATCAATCATGGTTCTCATTCTGTCTGGAACATAGTTTGCACCGAGGTGGAAGTAGCGTTTTTCTTCTGCGCCTTGGGCTTTTTTGCCATCCTCGCTGATCTTCTTTAATTTTGAAACCAAGGTGTTCATTGCATCTACTTTGTTTATCTGCTCATGCACAACTTCATCAAATGCGTCCTCTGGGGCAATCGCCGTGCACATTACCGGCTTTGACTTTGATATTATGGCAAGTTTCTTTTGTTGCAGTTTTAGCAAAACTGGATAGACTTTGGTCCTTGGTAGTTCTGCGTAATATGCTACATCTGATGCAGAAATCGTTCCCTTGGTAATCAATGTGACATAGGCACGCGCCTCATATTGAGATAATCCGAACTCTTCTAGGCTTACTGTTATTTCCCGCTCTTTTCCCATGTGTGCTTTTGGTACTTTTCTAGTCAAGACCGTTTGTCAAATTCAGTAAACAATTAGAAAAAAAGTGTAACCTCCGGGACTTGTTACCGCGGTTACGACAAAATACGGGACACCGCGCTCATAAGCAAACCCAAGATCTGATCAAATAGGTATGGTCGCAAGCTCTGTATTTGTAAATGACACAGTCCAGGTTTTACCAAATCCATATGCCATTACGATAAAGCCAAGACTGGAATACTGCATCCATGTTTGTGGCATGATCCTAGAAAAGCTGGAATTATCATACTCTGAAATCCATGCAAAAAATCAGACATTTTACTCACAAAATGACATAGAAGGAACTGATTTTGTAAATCAAGTCGAAATCGAATCCAGCATTATGGTTGCAATAGATGCAATCAAGTCCGTCAAAAACACTATTGTTGCAATATCGCAAATCTCTGGCATTGTGCAGATCTGTCCTCTAATTTCACTAATCCGAATGATAACTTCGAATATCTACGGACTGGTTCCAAGTACTAGGCATGACTTGGTGGAACTATCGACTTCTTTGGGCAGCATTGTTATGGATTCGGGGTGTCTATTGGAATCAAAGTTTGATTTCAAGCAGACCAACCTCGAATCCAAACAAATCTTGGCTGAGCTTAATTTGATAGCCGAATCTAAAGTTAGCAAGTCGTATCCTAATCTTAATTCCTAAAGACAAACCCCATGAACTTTGATAGCACTCATTTTGAGCGTGATTTAGGCAGGGTAAAGCAGCTTTCCGGCCTAGTGAGAAAGAAAATCCTAGAGGCAAACCCCAACTATGAATCAAAAATCAACAAATTATCCAAGGATGATCTGGAAGATCTGGATTCTATTTTGGCACTGGCCGAGCAAATCATACTAAAGCACCACGGCAAAAAAGAAGCCTACGAATTATTGCGGGAATTTGTAGACATGATGAAAAATTGGTCTGTATCAATAGAAGAGGTAAATGACCAAATCCAGGAATTGCTCATATCTGCAAAATCATCCGTATCTGAGATAGAGAATGCAAAAAGCAATGTCTCTACCAACCTCTCCTTTGATGGCCAAAAGCAAGGTACAATAAATTTAACAAAATTTGTCAACGGAGTTAACACCCAAGAATACCAAGGCAAACCTAAAGTCTCATTCGAACAGGTAGTATAGAAAATGAGTCTGGCACCCCAAGAACTAGAAAACAACGCATCAAAATATGCATCCGATGCAATCAAGCTGGATTCTCAAGGCGCACGAGGAATGGCAATTGCCAACTATCAAAAGGCAATCGACTCGCTAGTAAAATTAATCCAATTATACCCAGATAACAAGCTAAACAAGGTTTACACTGAACGATGCCGAGCATATGAAAACAGAATCAAAGCATTGCAGATGAGCCATGGCGTAGATATAGAGCCCGCCGTGGATCCAAATGCAACTCCTGCTGAGCAAAAGGCACAACTAGAGAAGAAAAAGAATGAAGACGACTTTGACGACCTAATAATGAAGGAAAAGCCAGACGTCACATGGAAGGAGGTAATTGGGCTGGATGATGCCAAAAATGCATTACGAGAATCTATTGTTTATCCAACACAGAGAGCAGATCTGTTCCCATTGGGCTGGCCAAGAGGAATTTTACTATATGGGCCACCAGGATGTGGAAAAACTGTCCTTGCAGCTGCTACTGCAAACGAAATTGACGGCTATTTCATAGTAGTAGATGCCGCATCGATGATGTCAAAATGGCTAGGTGAGGCAGAAAAAAATGTCTCCAAAGTCTTCAAGCTTGCTCGCGGATATGCAGAAAAGGAAAACAAGCCAGTAATACTATTCGTAGATGAAATTGATTCGCTGCTTGGAAACCGCAACTCTGAAGTTGGCGGCGAGGTTAGAACCAAGAACCAATTTCTCACAGAAATGGACGGAATCAACGGCAAAGGCAAAGACATCAAAATGTATGTGATTGGTGCAACAAACAAGCCATGGAGCCTGGATTGGCCATTCCTTAGAAGATTCCAAAAACGTGTCTATGTTCCATTGCCTACACTAGAGGCAAGAGAGGCATTATTCGAGTTGTACACTGCACAGCTAAAGAAGGATGATAAAGTAAAGCCGCTGGAGCTAGCAAAATTATTTGATGGCTATTCGGCGTCTGATGTCAAAGATATCTGCCAGTCAGTGCAGCTAAGAATAGTAAACGAATTGTTCACACAGCCTGGGTATCATGAGCCAATAGAAGGCGAATCGTTACCGCAGCCAAGAGATCTCAACATGAATGATTTCAAGGAGATAATGGCAAGACGCAAGCCAAGTGTATCAATGGATATGATTCGCGCCTACTACAAATGGAGCGAGCAGTTCAGAGCATTATAGCTCCTATCTGCCTTATATTGCAGTGACGACCTAATTTGGTGTGATAAAAAATCTACTTTCAAAACTAAAACGACAAAGATTGGCCACAAAGACAATAACTGAGTCTGATGAGGAAAAATGATCTACACCTGCAAACACTAATTTTCGTTGGGTTGGAACCATGGACAAATTCTCAAAAGTCATGGAGCATGAAAAGACTCATTCTAAAAAATAAATGGAAATACTAGAAAAAAAGTTCATCTGTGGATTGATAGTGCCATGTTCGTTAAATCAAAGCCTGGAATCTATGTTTTGTATAATAAAAAACTGGATGCTATCTATGTTGGGGAATCAGATAATCTGCAGACTAGTTTTTCAAAATATCTGGATGGTAACTTTGAGAGCGAGCCATGCAAGCAAAAAACCCATGTATATCAGAGAACTTTTACTACAAATCCAAAAGAAAAAGCTAATTCTGGATTCTTTTTATGAAAAATACGGCAAGCTACCAGAATGAAACACTGCCTAGAAATCTTCCTTATAGTGGACCAAAATAGAGCGCTCCATTACTGGGTGTACTGCTATTATTTTGTCGCCCTTTTCCACCAAAAATTCATTGACTGTATCCTGGAGAAAAACGCCTGGCTCTAATTTGTCTGCTTCAAAATATTTTATTTTGTGGATCATACAAATCTAGTTTGTTGTGTGGTTATAACGATGCCTCGCCG
>CAYYBJ010000017.1:0-21110 GCA_964470325.1 uncultured Candidatus Nitrosotenuis sp.
TTTTAATTCCGCTAGATGTGCATAGATTCCGTGCAGCTCTGACATGTTATAGATTACCAATCAAAACGCTATTTAGGTTTCTAGTGCTTGCCTGGGATTGGCAATAGTTTTGCGTCTGCAAGTCCAGATTTCTTTCGCTCTTCTTCGGAAATGTCTGCAAATTCTATGGATATGACTGCCTTTAGTGCAAACTTGGATTCCAGCTGCTTTGCAAGTGCGCCGATTTCTTTTGAAGAATAGGGTTCATCAGAGCCTATTAGAAATATTCGCTCTCCCTTTTCTGCCTGCTCTCCACCGAATCTGTCTTTGAGGAATTTTATCACTTGATTTACTGTGTCCTTTTTGACATTGTTATGGTACATTGTGATACCTTTGACAGATTCATAATCACGTGGGGTTCCGTGCTTATACAAGAACACGCCGATGAATATTGCATCTTCTTCTGGCTCTTTGACTCCTTTTATTTCCCAGTTTAGGACCTTTGCCGGATCAAAGTCGGCCTTTTCCATTTCATCTGATGTAATTTTCCAGTATCGGTGTCGAGTTGCCAATTTGATTTTTGTCTGGCGACGTACTATAAAATCAATACTGATTGCATAGTCATTATATTACAGCAAAACCCAATCACAAACATTGCCCCTCTTTGAAGTCCAAGTAATAATAGAAAACAAGGCAGGAATGAACGACCCCGAAGGCGACACCATCCTAAATGACTTGGTTCTAAAGGGCGGCTCTGGTGCAATAAAAAAAATTCGCTCAGCCAAGATGCTCAAATTCCAGATTGCATCGCCAAAAAAGGAATCTGCGGAAAAGTCTGTCAAAAAAATATGCGATGATCTGAGAATCTACAATCCGATGGTAAGCAAGGTAACCTTTTCTGTCAAACTCGTCTAGTCTGTTTTTATCGATTTTACAGTTTCTTCAATGAGTAATTTGCTTCTGAGGTGTGCTGCCAAGTCCGTCTGGGTTATGACTCCTGCAAGCTTTTCGTCTTCCAGAACAACAAGTCTTCGAATTTTGTTGTTTAGCATTTTCTGGACCGCGTCCTCTATGGTGGTGGTTGGCTCTACCCAGCGGAATTTGGGCGACATGATGTCTGCTACAGTGACCTCCGATGCACGCTTGTCGTTTACCAGGACTTTTTTGACATAGTCTGCCTCAGATAGTATTCCTATTGGGTTTTGGCCTTCTGTGACTACTAGAAATGAAATATCTTTTTCCACAAGTAGTTTTGCTGCCTCTAGGGCGGATTTTTCCTTGGTTATTGTGACTACGTGCTTGTTCATTATGTCACGAATGTAGGCCATATTTTCGATGAAAAAATTCTAGATAAAAAACATTTGTGGTCTTTTTGTTTACAACCAATTTGAAAAAATCCACCTTTTTAACAAATGTATCTGGATTTGGTTTAATAATCGCGCACCATACAGTGGAATTGTGAAGGTTGGCGTAATCGTATTTCCTGGGAGCAACTGCGATCGCGACATGTTCCATGTTCTGCAGGATGTCTTCAAACTTGATGTAAAATATTTCTGGCATGAGGACAAGCTTCCAAAAAATCTGGACGCAGTTGTCTTGCCTGGGGGATTTTCTTATGGAGACAGACTACGTGCTGGCGTGATTGCTGCTCACAGCCCTGTTATTTCTGATGTCAAAAAAATGGCAGAAAAAGGAATGCCGGTTTTGGGTGTGTGCAACGGATTTCAAATTCTAGTAGAATCTGAACTATTGCCAGGAGTTTTGCTCAAAAACACGTCATTGAATTTTATGTGCCAGTGGACTGAGCTCATAGTAAAAAACAACAAGACCCCATTTACATCAAAATTCAAGATAGGGCAGAAAATTCCTATCCCGATTGCAAACGGCGAGGGAAGATACTATATCAACAAGCAAAACTTGGACAAGCTAAAGAAAAACAACCAAATCGTATTCCAGTATGGCAATAACGTCAATGATTCTGTCTTTGATATTGCAGGAATTTGCAACAAGGAAGGCAATGTTGTAGGGATGATGCCCCATCCAGAGCGTGCAGTCGAGCCTGAAATCAACCCCAAGGACTGCGCACCATCTAATATGATATTCCAATCATTAATTGCAACCATTGGTGCAAGAAAATGAGTCTTCAAAAAGAGGAACTAGAATACCTAACAAAGAAAATCGGCAGGCAGCCAAACGACACAGAGCGACACATTGTAGCTGCTGAATGGTCAGAACACTGCTCCTACAAGTCGTCCAAGATTCATCTAAAGATGCTTCCTAACAAAGGAGCACGGGTAATCCATGAAAAGGGATATGATTCCGGAGTGCTAGATGTCGGCGACGGTTATGTAGTAACTGTACATATAGAATCACACAACCACCCATCAGCTGTAGAGCCATATGGTGGTGCAGCAACCGGAGTCGGTGGAGTAATTCGAGATATTTTATCTGCCGGCACAAGACCGATTGCATTGCTTGATGGATTGCGATTTGGCGATATCACAAAAGACTCGCATGCAAGATGGCTATTCAAAAACGCAGTAACTGGGATTGCTGATTATGGAAATTGTCTTGGCATCCCTACAGTTGGCGGCGAAGTCGAATTTGATAAGTGTTATTCTAATTATGCTTTGGTGGATGTTGCATCAGTTGGTTTTGGCAAAAAGGAACGACTGATCAAAAACCAGACAAAGGCAGGAGATGTTGTAGTGCTGATGGGTGGCTCTACTGGACGCGACGGAATTGGCGGCGCACAATTTGCATCAGACTCTTTAGAGACAGAAGACCGCTCTGCAGTACAAATACCAGATCCTTTCATTGAAAAATTAATCATAGAGGCAACACTAGAGGCGCGAAACAAAGGCCTGATCAAGGCAATCAAGGACCTTGGGGGTGGCGGCTTATCATGCGCAATATCGGAAACGGCAGACGCCATGGGTGTTGGAATTGAGCTGGACGTAAATCGGGTCCACACTCGAGAGCCAAACATGAAGCCTGCAGAAATCATGACATCTGAATCCCAGGAACGAATGCTAGTAATTACTGACAAGAAAAGACTACCAAAACTGCAAAAAATCTGCAAAAAATTCCGAGTCATCTGCTCCGTTATCGGCAGGGTGACTGGTGACAAAATAATGAAGGTAACTGATTCAAAATCCGTCTTGGCGTCAATGCCTGCAGAAATTGTGGCAAACGCGCCATTACTGAATCGGCCGTCAAAAGAGCCAAAATATCTCAAAGAACTTCAAAACAAAAAAGAACCAAGTGCCCCAAAGGATCTATCCAAAACAATTCTGTCGTTGCTGTCCAGTCCAAACATTGCAAGCAAAATCTGGGTTTATGGCCAGTATGATCATGAGGTTGGAATTAGAACTGTGGTCAAGCCTGGCTCTGATGCCGCAGTACTACGATTGGACAATGGAAAATATCTGGCAGTCAAAATCGATGGCAACCCAAAGCACTGCTATTTGGATCCTAAAAATGGTGCGATGGGGTGCTTTGAGGAAGCATGCAGAAATGTTGTCTGTACTGGTGCCGCACCAATTGGAATGGTTGATCATCTGCAGTTTGGTAATCCTGAAAATCCTGAAATCTTTTGGACATTTTTGGAATCACTAAAAGGCATAACAGAATTTTGCAAGTATTTTGAAATCCCATGTGTTGGCGGCAAAGTTAGCTTATACAACGAAACGCCACAAGGCCCAATTAAGCCAACTCCACTCATTGGGGTTTTGGGATTAATTGACAAAAAACCACTAAAGCCACAAAAAATCGAGTCTGGAGATTCGCTGATAATAATTGGCACAACAAAGGACGAACTTGGAGGCTCGGAATACTATGAATTTATGCATGATTTCATTGGAGGTAAGGCACCAAAAATCGACTTGACCGAATCCAAGAAGAACATGGATGTGGCATTGTCAATAATTCAATCTGGCATGGTAAAGGCAGCTCATGATTGCGCCAAGGGCGGGCTTGCAATTGCAATATCTGAATTATGCATGACTAGCCAAATTGGGTGCGTGGTGTCTTTGGACAAGATTCCAAAAGAAAAACTAAGTCATATCAAGACATTGTTCTCTGAGAGTCATTCTCGATATCTTTTGGTTGTCGAAAAATCAAAACTGGATTTGGTCTTGTCTGCACTAAAAAAGAAAAATGTGACACATTCACGGATCGGCTCTTTCCAAGGAAGTCAAATCATATTTTCCGACAAGAAAAATCACATTGCCAAACTAAGGGTTGATAAGGCACATGAAAAGTGGTTTAATTCACTGAGGGAACTGGTGCTGCATGGTTAAGGTCAAGGAAAATTGCGGTGTAGTTGGAATTTTCTCAAGAGACGGCTCTAATGTAATTCCAATGGTAATTGACGCATTACGTGCACTACAACACAGAGGCCAGGAAGCCTGGGGAATTGCGGTTCCAAACAAGACTCCAGTAAAGCGATTAGGACTGGTGTCGTCAGCTTCATCCGAATTTCAAAAAATAACCGAAGAATATGCCTCTCCTGCGGCAATTGGCCACGTCAGATATTCTACCGTTGGTCGAAGCAGCCTAGAGAATGCACAGCCACTGAAGGTAAAGGATCTCTGCATTGCACACAATGGTACAATTGCTAATGTGGCAGAACTGGCAAACATGGTTGGCGGCTGTACGTTTACTCCACAGAATTCTAGTGATACCATGATCGCCGCACAACGATTGGTTTCTCTAATGTCAACTAATGGCAAGCTAGGGGCAGCCCTATCAATTCTTAAAAGCGAGATGGCAGGCTCGTATTGCTTTACCTTTGTATCTGATGATAATGCTGTTTATGCGGCACGTGATCCTCGAGGGTTCCGACCTATGGTTCTAGGCTCAAAGGAAGACGGTGGAGTATCAATCGTCGCATCGGAATCGTCCGCCTTGTCTGCAATTGGGGCCAAGCTGATCCGAGATGTTGTGCCCGGTGAGCTACTAAAGTTCAGTAAAACGGGAATGGAGACAGAAATGTTCTCAGAGGCAAAACAACGCTCGCATTGCTCATTTGAGTTTACATATTTTGCACACCCTACATCGAAAATGGAGGGAACGAACATCTATGTTGCAAGAAAAAGAATAGGGCAGTTCCTTGCAAAAAAGTTTCCAATAAAGGATGCTGACTTGGTAATTCCGGTTCCAGATTCTGCAAGACCAGCTGCACTAGGCTATGCACAAGAATTGGGCCTGATATTTGATGAGGGATTACTCAAAGACAGATACAGCAAGAAAGGTCCGCTGCGAAGCTTTATTGAACCGCACCAGTCTGACCGAGTCGAAATTAACCGCTGGATAATTCCAATTTCAGAAATCATAAACGGCAAGCATGTAGTAGTAATCGATGATAGCTTGGTTCGAGGTACTAGCTCCAAGGCCATCATCAAAGCATTAAGGCGTGCGGGAGCAAGAAAAATTAGCATGCTAATAACATATCCTCCAATCAAATATCCTTGTTATGCGGGAATTGACTTTCCATCGCAGGACGAGCTGGCAACTGGCGCAAATCAAGACGGAACAGAAGAAGATGTAATAGAAAAAATACGAAGTGATATTGGTGCGGACTTTTTGGGGTACAACGACGCACAGAACTTGGCATCTGCGGTAGGAATTCCGCACGATTCAATGTGCTTTACATGCACTACAGGAAACTATGAAACCCTTGGAATAAAACCACAGTTTAAAACACGTGAGGAGATGAAAGGGGAATAATGGAAATTGCATTTGTTCTGGTAAAGTGCGAGACGGCACACGAAATGGACGTCATGCGGGATTTACTCAAAATTGACGGAGTAAAGGAAGCACATGGAACATATGGAATGTATGATTTGTTTGTCAAAGTGGTGGGAGCAAACCACAAAGTAGTATCTGATATCATAACAAAGCAAATCCGCAAGACTCCAAATGTTGTATCTACCACAACACTATCCACAATACCTGAGCAAGGCGGAAAATAGTCTTAATAGCAACTTTTACCAATTATTGCCGTGGCTACGTACAAGTTTCTCATAATAGCAGGCGTTGCGGCAATTGCAATAATTGGAGTTCTCATTATGCTATCCCTAACCAAAGGTGTCATATCTACACAAGACTATCAGATTGACGTGGACCCATTCAAAGACCCACAAAATCTTTTTGTCACTGCGCGTGTGATGATTCAAAACACTGGTTCCAAACCACTAACTAACATTGTGGTAAACTTTGGCAATGGTGACATACAACCACTTGCAGTGCTAGAGCCAGGACAAAAGGTGATTCTATCCCCACCAGAAGACAACTCACTGCAACAAGTGGTGGTGACTGCAGATAATGGCATATCTGTTATCAAAGAGTATCGAGTCCCACCTAAAATGGTTGGAATGATGGGAAGCTAAGTCCAAGCTTTTTTGTCCTTTTTCCAGACTTGGACATCGTCAACATAAACGTGGTCGTCATAGTCAAAGACCGTGTGCCATTTTTTGTCATGTGGCAGCATCTTGTCTAATTCCTTGACGTTTTTGTTTGTTGGGTACTTGTTGGTTAGTGCACCCCACTTCATGTTTGGGATCTTGGGCATTACATCGTTTATGTCGCGCATGTTATGTGTGACAAAAATTCTATTGATAAATTTTTGTACCGTTATCTTCACAAAGCCCACTTGATCAACCAATAATGTGAATCACAAAATACTTCTGATTCTGGTTCTTGGTTTATCGGCATTTGTGCATTTGTGGAATCCGATTGGATTTCCAGAGATTTTCTACGATGAGGGGATCTATATGCACCGCACAATGAATGTCATAAATGGAATAGGGCCGCAGGACGGAAAATTCTACGATCATCCATTCTTTGGGCAGATGTTTTTGGGCACAATTTTAGGCTTGGCAGGTTACCCAGATTCGATAAATCCGTCTTTGGATGAAACTGAAAACTTGTATCTTGTACCGCGAGTCATTATGGGATTTTTGGCAGTCATTGACACATTTCTGATTTACAAAATTGCTCAGAAAAGATTTGATTCTAAGATAGCATTGATTGCGGGATTACTCTTTGCTGTGATGCCAATTACCTGGATTGTGCGTAGAATCTTGCTTGACTCGATTTTACTACCCTTTACACTGCTGTCTATTTTGTTGGCATTGTATTCAAAAGATTCCAAACATAGAACTTGGTTGATAGTTTTTTCTGGAGTGTTTATGGGACTTGCGATTCTTACAAAAATTCCCGCATTTACAATAATTCCAGTTGTGATGTTTCTGGTTTATTCTCAACATGAAAACAAAAAACTAGTCGTATTACTGCTAATTCCAGCTGTATTGTTGCCAATGATTTGGCCCGCATACAGTCTAGTAAATGATCAGTTCGAATATTGGAAAAAAGGAGTATTGTGGCAGACACAAAGGCAAAATCCTGGACTGATCAACACCACACTTTCATTTGGGGCAATAGATCCTGTTGTGTTTGGCCTAGGAATTGCAGGCTTGGCATATGCGGGAATTAAAAGGAATTGGTTTTTACTAGTTTGGATAATTCCATTTATTGTATTTCTTAGCTTGATCGGTTTTGCGCAATACTTTCACTGGATGATAGTGTTGCCTGTATTTTGTATTGCAGCAGCTGTCTTGATTGCAAATGTAGGCAAAAACCTACAAAAAGACACAAAATCAATTCAGCTAACTATAGTTTTGGCCGTGGCTATATTTGGTCTTGTAAGTCATGCTATGCTGCTTGGTCTGGTTGTTACCAGTAACCAATTTGAGGCTGCCTCATCTGCATTTGAGATTGCCAAAAAGAACAATGTTGTGGTTTTGGCAGGACCGCATTTTTCTTGGATATACAACGATGTTCTTGAATATGATTCCTACCGTGATTATTCCACAGTTTTATTCAAAAAAATACCCGAGGAGTTTGTTCTAATTGCTGACCCTCACTTTCATCTGGATTTGTACAGGGGTCAAGAACTAGCACACATCTACAATTCTACCAAAATTATGGAATCATACACAAGTGAAAAATCAAACTATGATGTCTACAGATATCCGTATTCTAGCCTTGGCTATAATTTTGATGCAGGAACAATAGAAATCAGAACAACGCGAAATACACGTGATTAGTCTTTTCTTCTCTTTCTTAGCACGATGATTGTGGCAGCTGCTGCAATTGCAGCCATCCCTAATGCAACATACTCGATAGGGAATTTGTCTTGTTGTGACTCTATAACAGGAGTTTCTCCAGAAGCAGCTGGAATTATTCGATAAATGACTCCTTGCGATAATGATAAAATATACAAAAATCCATCTGGTCCTCGCTCAATATCTGTTGAACACCCAAATCCTGTGCCAAGAATTATCTCATCTGGAGAATCATCAATGTTTAAGACTAGATCCGCCAAGTCTGACGAGTTCAAGATAAAGCCAGTTCTGTCTGAATTTAGAGTAAATCTGTACAGATTGCCTGTATTGCAATCAACAGTAAAGACCTTGTTTTCCTGTCCTAGTTCTTTGGTTCCAAACTCTATGGCGGTTGGCGCTACTGGTTTTTGCCAGCTAAACTCTGGGTTGCTATACACATAATCACCATATGCTGGCAATGAATCAATTTTGGTTTGATTATCAGTAGGCCCCATAATCTCAATCCATCCACTGTTAAAATTCTCAGGAACTTGATTGATTTCGTCGTATTCGTCAGGGCCATTCTCAGTATCCCAGAGATTTCCAGTAATTGGGTCTATTGCTAGTCCAAAACTGTTTCTAATTCCAATTGCATAGTAGGGACCTGGTGGGTCAACGCGTAAAATGACACTGGTATCATTCTTCCAATCAAAATCTCTATTTTGCAATCTGCCATAATTTCCATTATCACCAATCACTGCATAGACTTGGCCATTGTGGTTTGTCATTGCACCACCATTATGATAGAAATTATCACTAGGTAACGTCTTTAGCAAAACAGGATCAACCAATTTCTCACCATCCCATGTATACTTGAAAATCCTATTTTCAATTGCTTTACCAGCATCTGTATTTGCAGCTGTAAAGTAAAGATACACGGTATTTTCTACGGATGTGATCCCAAGCATTCCTCGTTCCCCATCCTTTGCAACTGCAACATCCAAGACAGGCCATGGACTGAGCTGTCCGTCTCGGACTAGTCTGACAAGGCCCGTGTATCTCTCCAAAACCAAAATGTCGTTTCCAACAAATGCCATAGTCGTTGGACTGTTTGGTATTCCTTCCTTGACATATCGCTCCACAACAAGGTTAGAATCGTACAAAATGGGACTGGCTGACTCGTCGCCCTGTGTGTGGCTTCCAAAGGCAGGAAAAAATGACATGGTGATAGACAAAACCAGAAGAAATGTTTTCACAGAAGTTATTCTCCTACCACAATTAAAAATCCATTCAAAAATTGTTATAATGGCTGACTTTGTTTCGTATTTTGCGTTGAAATTCATAGGTTCCGGCAAGGTAAAGGACGTCTATGACATGGAAGATGGTACTTTGCTCTTCAAGTTTAGCGATCGAGTCTCTGCATATGATGTCAAGTTTCACGATCCAATCCCGTACAAAGGCGAAGTACTGACAAAGTTTGCAGAATTTTGGTTTAACAAATTACCAATAAAAAACCACTTTGTAAAGTCCGTTTCAAAAAACGAAATCATTGTTAAAAAAATGAAAATGATCCCAGTCGAATGTGTGGTCCGCGGTTATTTCTATGGTAGTCTGATTTCTCGCTGGAATGCGGGTGAGGTAACCATTCCAGAGGGAAGTAAGACCGAAATTGCGGAAAAACTACCAAGGCCAATCTTTGATCCTACAACAAAATCAGAACATGACGAACCAATAAACAAAAAAATTGCACTGGAAAGAAATTTGGTGACAGAAGAAGAATATGATTTCCTAGAATCAAAATCCCTTGAAATTTATAATTTAATGTACAAAGTTGCAGATGCAGCTGGATTCATTCTAGCTGATCTTAAACTAGAGTTTGGCAAAATTGATGATACTATTACACTTGGCGACTCGATAGGACCAGACGAGTACCGAATGTGGCCAAAGGAAACATACTCTGTAGGCAAGATACAGGAATCATACGACAAACAAATCCTGCGAGACTGGCTTACTGCAAATGGATATCAAAAACAATTTGAAGATGCAAGAAAAGCAGGCCGAGAGCCGGTGGCCCCCTCCATACCATCTGAGATAATACAAAAAATGTCTAGCCGATACGTAGATTCCTACAAATTAATTTCTGGCAAAATTCTTTAGGCACAAAATGCTATTTCCAACTCGAATTGTGAGTTGGGTAAGCCTTGTTGATGACACATTTACACTCATTTTGGCATCAAAGTTTTCAGAGCTCCCAAAATTTTAGATTTTCTCAAATTACTAGTTTTGGTACTAAATTTATTATACTGGTACCAATATGATTCCACTACGACGATATTTCTAGTAGTAAAAACAATTTTCTTGGTTGTGTAACAACATTTCTCGTAGTGTAAAAAAGTTAATGCGATTGGACAAAAAAATGTGATGCTAGGATCTTTTAGCTGATCGGAACAGATGCAAATAACATGTCAACATTATTAGAAAAACCAATCAAAATCAACCGAGTGGTAAGTATCTCAGTTGAACACGCAAAAGCCCTAGAAGATCCAGCACGGGTAAAGATAGTAGAAATGCTTTATCACAAGCAACTCACAACCGAACAAATCGGCAAAGAGCTCCAAAAAAATGGACACAACAAAGCAATCACAACAATCCGACATCATCTGGACATTCTCAAAGAAGCAGGTCTGATCGAAATAGTAAAGATTGAAGAAGTAAGAGGTGCCATCGCAAAATTCTATGGCACATCAATTAAGCTGATCTCAAATCAATCATCAAAGGATTTTGATTCCAAATATTCATCGATGATAAAAACAACTTCGGCCAAAATTGAAAAAATTCTAGAAGGCATTGCAAAAAAACCAGCATTGCAAAAAAAGTCAGAATCTGCTTACAACGAATTTGTCCTGACCGAAATCGTAAATCGTGCAATGGCAAATGTTCTTGAAAGCAAGGACTATGCTGGACAAAAAAAAATCAAGTAACCTCAATTACAAACAATCCTTTAGTTTTAGGATCTTGTAATTTTTTTATCATTTTTCTTGGCATGTCGTCTGATGCCTTGTCACATCTAATTGCTAATGTCCTAGGACACAGAAAATTACTTTTTCTAATGACGATATCGTGAGGGTTTTCCAACTTTAGATCTTCATGACCTCTTCCCTCTATGACAAACTCTTCATCACTCACTTGAATGGTAATCGTAATCTTGGATTCAGATCTGCGAAGTTTTTCTTTAATTTTTTCTGGGATCTCAAGACAACCGCAGTCTGCACCCACTCCTATAATGCAATCTCCTTGTAATGTCAGATCGGGCTCTGTTGTGATCTCTATTGTCCTTGCATGTAGTGCCCGCACGTTTTCATGTCCAGAAAACGGAATCTCAAATCTCACAAATCACACATGACTAGACTTAAATTAAACTTTCAAAGATTTCAAAACAGAATTGCTTCCTTCTCAACAAGGTTATGACAGAGCCATTACAATATTTTCTCCTGATGGACGACTGTACCAAGTAGAGTATGCAATTGAAACAGTACGACGCGGAACAATTGCAGTTGGAATCAAAAGCAAAGATGGAATCGTTATGGCAGTAGAGGAAAAACCGCGCAAATTACAAATTTCAGAATCCGCACACAAGATTTTCCAAATTGATGAACACATTGGTTTTGCAGCAGCTGGATACATTCCAGATGCAAGAAGCCAAGCAGACAATGCGAGATTTTTCTCACAAAGCAATAGAATCATCTATGATGAACCAGTTGACGTTGAAACCGTTGCAAAACATCTTGCAGACCAATGCCAGCAATACACACAATTTGGTGGTGCAAGACCATTTGGTGTTGCCTTGATTATTGGCGGAGTTGATTCAAATGGTAATTCATTATACTTGACTGACCCAAGCGGAACCTATATTGCATACGATGCAGTGTCCATTGGTGCAGGCTCTGAACAAGCAAATGATTTCCTAGAAAAGAATTTCAAACATGACATGTCATTAGACGATGCATCTGCACTTGCCACTGCGTGCATTTACATTGCAAGTGATCAAAAAGAAGGAACCGACCACATCAAAATGTCAGTCATAAAATCATCCACAAAACAATTTGATAAAGTAACTCCGGAGCAAATTGCAAACTATGCAAAGCTCGGAAAACAAAAATTTCCAATACCAAGTACGTAGGATTTTTTGAACATCTCTGTCGCAATCCCCGATTCATGTCTCAAAGACGAATCAACCAAGCTAGACAAGTCTCGTAAAGTATCTGTAATTGCAAGAGCATGTGCAATTTTTGGCATACAAACAATATTCATCTATAGTGAAGGTCCAGGTAACACATCTGATAGATTATTTCTTGCAACAATTCTTCGGTATCTGGAAACCCCGCAATATTTGCGTAAAACGATCTTTCCAAAAATGGACGACCTCAGATATGCTGGAATAATGCATCCATTGCAAATCCCACATCACTCATTATCGTCAAATCCAAAAAACATCAAGCCAGGCGACATACGTGAAGGTGCAATAATATTTCACAAGGGAAAAAAATTCATCGACATTGGAATACACCAAATGTTTCCCTATTATGGCAAAGAGTGGGACAAAAAAAGAGTAACAATTCAGATCAAGTCGGTTGATCCAATCACATTCAAGGAAATATCGGAACGAGAAATCAAACAATATTGGGGCTACAAGGTAAAGGAGCGTCCAAGTCTGGCCAAAATTCTAGAAGAATGGAATGGTACCATCATTCTAACCTCACGAAAAGGAAAAGAAATAACACAAAAACAACTCCAAGAGTATGGTCATTCAGACAAACCATTGCTTGTAGTCTTTGGAGCACCAGATCGCGGACTGTATGACATTTTGGGAAACAAGATAAACCAATTTCAAAATGCGAGAACCTTCAACTTTTTCCCAAATCAGGCAACCGACACTGTGCGTATGGAAGAGTCCATGATCGGAATTTTGTCAATACTCAATATGGCACATTCAAATTAAGTCGCATTGCATTGATATTATGGCAAAGAAAAATTTTCTTTTGCTAGCAATAGGCCTTGGAGTTGCAGGTGTCATAATCGGTGCAATTTCGATCCTATATAGATTAAACACAATCACAAATCCGTAACTTTCGTTATCTTTAGGTATATAATGGGGTTAACAATTGTTTTCGATTATCCATGGGTCATAGAAAACACAGTCAGCCACGTCGTGGTAGTCTTGCGTATCTGCCAAGAGGACGTGCCAAAAGTATGGAACCAAGAATCAGAACTTGGTCAGACATTGTATCTGAACAGCCAAAACTGTTGGGTTATGCCGGATTCAAAGTTGGATGCATCCAAATTGTCAGCATTGATGATCGGGAAAAAACACCAAACCATGGAAAACAATTAGTCAGTCTTGGTACTGTAGTTGCAACACCGCCAATCTCTGTAATTGGAATTCGTGGTTATTATGAAGACATTGACGGCTCACATGCACTCTTTGATGTTTACTCTAATGATATGCCAAAAGAAGTTTCAAGATTATTTACATTAAAACCAAAAGACGGTACACTAGAAAAAGCAGAAAAAATGCTAAACCGCGCAAGCGAATTATTTGCAATTGTAGCAGTACTGCCAAACAATGCAGGAATCTCACAAAAGAAACCATATGTCTTTGAAGTTGCAGTCAAAGGCGGTGACCTCAAAAAACAATTTGATTTTCTAAAGTCTCTCTTTGGCAAACAAGTCAAAGTAGAAGAAGTCTTTGAGCTAGGCTCTAGTGTCGATGTAGCATCAATTACCAAAGGCAAAGGTTGGGAAGGTCCAATCACAAGATGGGGCGTAAAGAAAAAGCAACACAAGTCAAGAAAGTCAGTCCGCGCTTTAGGTACGCTAGGTCCAATCTCACCATCGAGCATCATGTATACTGTACCTCGTGCAGGTCAGCGTGGTTTCCACCAAAGAGTAGAATACAATAAACGAATCATGATCATGAGCAACACCGACAAGGATGATTTCAAAATCAATCCATCTGGCGGATACAAACACTATGGATTCGTCAACGGCGATTTCGTAGTACTCAAAGGCTCTGTTCCTGGAACATACAGAAGACTGGTAAAACTTAGAACCCAAGTAAGAAACGTTCCAAACAAAGTTCTCAAACCAAACATATTGGAGATTGTAGTATGAAAACACAAACACTATCACTAACTGGTTCAAAGCAAGATGAAATTGATCTACCCAAAGTATTCTCAACACCGGTTAACAAGGTCCTAATTCACAGAGCATTTGTTAATCTCGACTCTCACCACTATCAAAGACAGGGAAGAATGCCATCTGCTGGACAAAACACAGTTGCGGCATCAAACGATCCGCCAACAGGTCACGGCCAAGCAAGAGTTGCAAGAATTCGTGGCGGTGGACCAAGACGAGGCCAAGCTGCCAAGGTAGCTATGGTAAGAGGCGGAAGACAAGCACATCCACCAACATCTGAAAAGGTAGTCTACAAGAAGCTAAACAAGCAAGAAAACCGACTTGCGCTATGTTCTGCAATTGCGGCAACTGCTTCAAAGGACCTGATTTCAGCTCGCGGCCACATTATCAAAGGAATAGAATCATTCCCAGTTATAGTATCTGATGATATTGAAAAAATTTCCAAAGCCAAAGAAATCTCCAAAGTACTCTCTGCACTAAAACTCTCAGGAGATATAGAGAGACTAGAAAAGAGAAAAGCCCGTTCCGGAAGGTCCTCAATTAGAGGAAGAAAGACAAAGATTGGAAAATCCGTTCTCTTTGTAACCAAGGATGCAAAATCATTATCAAAGGCATGTGGTGCGTTACCAGGAGTTGATGTGCGAACAGTAAGTGATTTATCAGTTTTAGACCTAGCTCCAGGTTCTAGCCTAGTTAGATTAACAGTGTACACCAAGGGAGCAATAAGCGAGATTGGAAACCTCAAGTCACGTCATCTGGAATTAATGGAGGCAGCACAATGAACACAACCCAAGCAACAAAAATAATTCTTAGACCATACGTCACAGAAAAAACATTTTCACTAATTGAAAAAGACAGCAGAATCTGCTTCATTGTCGACAAGGATGCAAACAAGGCGACAATTAAAGAGGCAATAAAGACTCTATATGAGGAAAATGCAGTTGATATCAAGACTGCCAGAACAATTTCTGGCAAAAAGGCATTTGTCAAATTCGAATCTGTCGAAAAAACCCGCGACCTTGCAACAAAGATAGGAATGCTATAATATGGACCGCAAAAATTCAAACCTACAGGTGTCAATAAATGGTTAAGGAATTTGATTATAGGGGCATTCCACTGGATCAGCTCCAAAACATGTCCCTAGAGAAATTATTCGAGCTATTCCCCGCACGAGCAAGGCGATCCCTTACCAGAGGTATTACTGACGGCAAAAGAAAGCTAATTGAGGAAATCAAGGTAGACAAGGCAGGCAAGTCCAAAAACCCAATTAAGACACACATCCGAGATCTAATCGTACTGCCATACATGGTAGGAGTTACAGTTAACGTATTTTCTGGAAAAGAGTTTGTTCCAGTAACAATCACACCACAAATGATTGGCCATTTCATTGGCGAATATGTTAGAACAAACAAACGAGTCGTTCACGGTGCACCTGGAGTAGGAGCATCAAGATCCAGCTTGTATGTGCCATTAAAGTGATCATCATGCCGGACTTTGGTTATGCTTTTCAAAATTTTGACTCGACAAAACACGTTCGAGCATCAATTCGAGAAAAATCCATCTCTCACAAGCATGCACGTGAAGTGGCCAAAATGATCAAAGGCATGTCAATTGAAAAAGCACGTGATGCACTGCAAGAAGTAGTGGCACTCAAGCGAGCAGTTCCATTTAGACGATACAAAAACGAAGTAGGACACCGCTCTGACACTGGAGTCATGTCTGGAAGATACCCGCAAAAGACAGCTCAAGAATTCATCAAACTATTAGACAATTTGGAGGCAAATGCCGAATACAAGGGAATGGACCTTGACAGACTAAAGATAGTTTCAGCAAATAGTCACAAAGGAGTCCTAATCAAGCGGTTTACGCCAAGAGCACAGGGAAGAGCAACTCCAAAGAACAACGTCCTAACACATGTTGAGCTGGTGGCTCAAGAGGTTTAGAAAATTGTCTTCAGTCAAAAACGTAATCAAAGACAATTACAACATGATGCTTCTCAAAGATTATCTCCGAGAGGCAATCAAAGAAGCAGGCTTTTCACACGTGGAGATTTCAAAGACTCCAACTGGAACAAGAGTGGTGTTGCATGTAACACGACCAGGTATTGTAATTGGTAGAAAAGGAACAGGAATTAGAGAACTCACAGAAACACTAGAGAAAAGATTCGGCCTAAAAAGCCCTCAAGTAGCAGTAAACGAAATTCCGCAACCAGAACTCACATCAAATGTAATGTGCAACAGACTGGCACAGCTAATTGAGCGAGGAACTGCATTTAGACGTGCAACAATGTGGACACTACAGCAAATAATGAATGCAGGTGCAATGGGTGTTCAAATCACAGTTTCAGGAAAATTGCGAGGCGACCGCTCTTCTTTTGAAAAACACTCACTAGGAGTTTTACCAAGAGCAGGCCACTCTGCAAGTATCATAGTGGATGAAGACACCACACACATCCCAACACCAATGGGATACATCGGTGTTCGAATTCGAATCGCAAGAAAAGAGCGCTACATTCCAGAATTTGAATTAAAGGGCAAAAAAGAAACAAAAGAAGAACGTGAAATCAGACTGGCAAAAGAAGAATCAGAGAGAATCGCAAGAACTGAAAGCGAGCAAGTCAAGCTGGATCAGGAGAAAATAGAGCAAATGGATCTTATGGATGAAGTAGAGGAGAAACTAAAGTAAAATGGCCCAACTAAAAATGAGATCAATTAGAGAGCTAAACGAGACTGACCTAAAGTCAAGACTAGAGCAATCGCGAGTCGAGCTTGCAAAGATGAGAACGGACGCCGCAAAGGGAACTCTACGAAAGGAATCCGGCAAAATTCGAGCACTGCGCAAGGAAATTGCAAGAATGCTCACAAGGCTAAACGAGATGAAAAAGCAATGATGGCACTGTCTTCTGAATTCATTGGCTTACACACAGAAATTATCGACTCTACCAATCAGTCCCTTGTTGGTCTGAGTGGCAAAATCGTAACCGAAACGCAGCGTACATTTACAATTGACACAAAAAACGGTTTCAAAACCATCCCAAAACAACACACCTCTTGGAAATTCCAAAACGATTCAATCATTAATGGTGACCTAATAGCAAAAAGACCAGAGGACAGAATAAAGGTGAAGGCATGAAAGAACAACAAAAAATCTACAAGGGAATAACAATGGATAATGGTGAGCACCTAAGCGTCCGAGGAAAACTCTTCGAAGGCAAAGTAGTCAGCGCCAAGAACAAAAACACCGTCGTAATCCAGCGAGAAAACCCACTATACATTACCAAGACCAAGCGATACGCAAGAAGCACAAGCACAATTCACGCATACAAGTCAGCTAAACAAGAAATCAAGGAAGGCGACATTGTAGTTGCTGCAGAATGCAGACCAATTGCAAAGTCAGTTTCATTTGTCGTAGTGGAGGTCAAGGCATAAAATGTCTACGGGAAAGTCACGTGCAGTATCTGCAAAGGGCGTACAAGAATTCCGCCCATATGTAACTCGAGCACTCCCACTTGGTGCCAGAGTGACTTGTGCAGACAATACTGGCGCAAAAATATTGGAAATAATCATGGTTAAGAGAGCAAAAACAAGAACTTCACGTTATCCATCTGCAGCAGTAGGAGATTTTGTAAACGTCGTAGTAAAGAAGGGGCCAGCAGAGCTCAGAAAGCAAATCTTTGGTGCAGTAATTATTAGACAAAAGTATCCAATTAGACGATTAAACGGAGTCCGAGTCACATTTGAGGACAATGCCGCAGTACTTGTAACGCCAGAAGGCGAAATCAAGGGAACTGACATCAAAGGACCAGTTGCAGCCGAAGCATCAGAGAAATGGCCACGTGTAGCAAACCTGGCGTCAATGGTGGTATGATACAATGAAGCCAACAATAATTCGCAACAGAACAATTTACGACGCTCCGTTGTCCGTTCGAAGCAAGCTTCTATGTGGTCATCTATCAAAGGATCTCAAAAACAAGTATCATAAGCGAAGCGTTAGACTAACCAAAGGCGACACTGTCAAAGTAGTTCGCGGAGAATTCAAGGGAGTCTCTGGCAAGGTAACACAAGTGTCGACTCTGAAAAACGGAGTTGCAGTTGAGGGAATCAAAAAGGAAAAGCTAAAGGGTGGACACCTCGACGTATTCATTCACACATCAAATGTCATAGTAACTGATCTAAAAACTGAAGACAAATGGCGAGTGGCAAAACTTGAAGGCAAGTCTGCAAAGCCTGTAAAAGAAGCAAAACCATCTACGCAGCCAGCACCAAAACCAAAGGCAGACAAAAAAGTGGCACCAAAAAAAGAAGCAAAGCAAGACACCAAAGAAACAAAAGCAGATAAACCAAAAAAGGAGAGTAAGTAAATGCCACGAATAGCAGGAAGCAAGAAACTCAAAAGACAAATGGCTCCAATGTTTTGGGGCATCACAAGAAAGAGCCCGAGATTTGTAACCACAGTTAGACCAGGCCCGCACTCAAAGAATTTCTCAATTCCGAGCGCAGTTTTTCTGCGAGACACACTAAAGATTGTCACAACTGCAAGAGAGGCAGAATATGCCATTTACAACGGCAAAGTAACAGTTGATGGAGTAAAAAGAAAGTCAGTCCATCACGGAATAGGATTAATGGACGTAGTAGAATTATCAGGAGTCTCTGATATTTACAGATTGGTTCCAAAACAAGGACACATACTAGAGCCAATCAAGATAAAATCCTCAGAAAAAACAGTCAAGCTAGTCAAGGTAACAAGCAAGACCACAATCCGCAAGGGCAAAACCCAGCTTGGATTCCATGACGGCCGCTCCCTGATTTCAGACACCAAAGTAAACGTAGGTGATTCATGTTTAATGCAAGTACCAGAACAAAAAATCAACGAAGTATTGCCGCTAGAAAAAGGCTCCAAAGTACTAGTTACTAAAGGAGTCAACGCAGGACAATTAGCAGACGTCAAAGAAATCAAGGAAGGCACATTTGTTCTTCCAAAGAGAGCACTATTATCACTAGGTAGCAGAGAGATCGAAATTCCATCAGAACTTGTAATGGTGGTCGGCAAAAAGGAGCCAGTAATCCAAATAGCGTGATTATGATGTCGGCAACACAAAACCAAATGAAAACAATTCGACTAGAAAAAGTAGTACTAAACATGGGAGTAGGCAAATCCGGCGACGCAATTGAAATTGCAAAAAGAGCACTGGACCAGATCTCTGGCAAAAAATCGTGTGCACGCGACGCCAAAGGCACACAAAGAGACTGGGGCGTAAGAAAGGGTGAACCAATCGGTGTTGCAGTTACAGTACGAGACGAAGATGCATATGCATTGCTAAAGAGATTACTAGAGGCAGTAGGAAATAGACTAAAGGGAAGATCATTTGATAATTTTGGAAATGTATCCTTTGGAATCAAAGAACACATTGACATTCCTGGAATAAAGTACGATCCACAAATCGGAATTCTGGGAATGGAGGTAGCAATCACACTTACAAGACCTGGCTTTAGCATCCGACTAAGAAGCAGACATAAGGCTTCAATTGGACACGAACATCGAATCACAAGAGAAGAAGCCCAAGAATTCTTAACTAGGGAGTTTGGAGTGGCCATCGTATGAAGGACAGATCATACGAATACACCGGCAGACACAAGCACGAATTTGGCAAAGGCTCTAGATGGTGCAAGCGATGCGGAGATTACACAGCAGTCATCCAAAAATACAATTTAATGATCTGCAGACGCTGCTTCAGAGAAGTAGCAAACTCGTTAGGATTCTACAAATATCGGTGAATATCATGCCAGCAACAAACATTCTCTCAAATCTATTCAATACATTATACAATAATGAGGCAAGAAGACGCACAGAATGTGTAATCCTGCCTACATCAAAACTAGCAATTGAGGTGCTAAAAACACTGCAAAAGCACAACTATATCGGCGAGTTTGAGCACGTAGAGGACAAGCGAGGAGGAAAATTCAAAATTCAACTACTAGCACACATCACAAAGTGCGGTGCAATCACACCAAGATTCAAGGTAAAAAAAGGCGAATTCAACGACTGGGAGCAGCAATATCTGCCAGCATACAATAGGGGAATGCTACTGGTAACTACAAACCAGGGAATAATGTCACACCATGACGCACAGAACAAGGGAATTGGAGGATTTCTAGTTGGATATGTCTACTAAACAAGCCGAAGTATTTGAGACAGTATTTGATGTTCCTCAAAAAGTCAAGGTGACACTAAACAAACACATGTTGCTAATTGAAGGCCCACTGGGTAAGGTCTACAAGAATTTCAAGAAGATTCCAGTGGAAATGTCTGTATCTGATGGTAAGGTATCGATCAAGGCAATCAACTCGCGCAAAAAATACCATGCCATAGCAAACACTGCATTATCGTTGGTTAGAAACCTCTGTGATGGTGTGATCAACGGTTACACCATAAAGATGAAGATTGTTTATGCTCACTTTCCAATCACTGTCAAAACCAAGGACAAGCTAGTCCTAGTGGAAAATTTTCAGGGTGAGCGAGCACCACGAGTTGCAAAAATCCACGGTGCAACAAAGGTTACATCAAAGGGAGATGACATCACAGTTTCAGGTCCAGTACTTAATGACGTTACACAGACTGCAGCAGAAATAGAGGCAGTCACCAAAGTCAAAAACAAGGATCACCGTGTCTTTTTGGACGGGATATACCAGTACCACAAGACAAAAGGCATAGAAAAATAATTTTTAGTCCAAACTCGCAAAGAATTAAATCGCATGCGCCAAGCACATTCTTCGTGCCGCCCTAGCTCAGCGTGGTAGAGCGCCTGACTGTTAATCAGGGGGTCGTCAG
>CAYYBJ010000018.1:0-19754 GCA_964470325.1 uncultured Candidatus Nitrosotenuis sp.
ACGATGATCCCATGCAAGAGGAGTTTGTTACTGTTGGCGGCAGCAGGATTCGATACCTAAAAGTAGGATCGGGCAAGAAAAACCTAATACTAATTCATGGCCTTGGCGCATCTGCAGAACGATGGGAGCTTGTGATTCCAAGTTTTGGTAAGCATTTTACTGTATATGTTCCTGATCTGATCGGATTTGGTCTCAGTGACAAACCAAACGTGGATTACACGACAGAGTTTTTTGCTAATTTTGTCTCCTCTTTTCTTAAAGAACTTGGGATCACAAAAGCAACCGTGATTGGATCTTCGCTTGGTGGTCAAATAGCTGTTGAATATGCATCACTAAATCAGAACAGTGTTGAAAAGCTGATTCTAGTTTCCCCTGCTGGTGCAATGAAACAATCTACTCCTGCACTGGATGCATACATAATGGCTGCATTATACCCTGATCATGATACTGCAAGAAACGCTTTTTCTATGATGACTGGCAATAACAAAGACATCAGTCAAACAACGGTGGATGGATTTGTACAAAGAATGATGATGCCAAATGCAAAATACGCATTCATATCGACAATTCTTGGATTAAAAAATGCTCCAGAAATATCTACAAAACTAGAGATATTGGAGGTTCCTACTCTAGTTATCTGGGGAGAACTGGACCCAGTTATTCCAATAAAATATGCCGAATATTTTGTACAAAAAATTCGTGACTGTAGATTTTACCAAATGGAAGGCTGTGGGCATACCCCATACGTGGAGGATCCAAAGGAATTTGTTAAAATCGTACTTGATTTTGTCAAGTGATTGTGGTATCTTTAAATAACTAACACACCAAACAAAACCAATGATTGGTAACAATAACCAAGATTATCTGTCGATGTTTCAAGACTGGGTTCAAAAAGGTGGCAGGGCACAAGCAGAATTTATGAAAGCATTTTCAGCGTACATGGAAAATAACCAAAAATTTGATCCGGTAAACACACTCAAAGAACTAACTACAAAGTCATCAGAAGCACAAGCCAATTTTGTAAACAACATGTCAAATGTACAAAAAAATGCAATGGAGCAATTCTTTAACATGGGAAATCTGATGCAAAACTTCATTGGATATGGGGCGTTCAAGACAACAATTGGAAGCAACGGAAGAATCTCAATTCCGGAAGCAGAACGAGATGCTCTGAGAATCAATGAAGGAGATTTAGTTCAAGTAGTAGTAATTCCTCTAGAGAAAAAAAAGCGCCAGTCCTAGGATCTTTCTTTTATCCACTGGCAAAGCTCAGGTAGAATCTGTTTTTGTGAAAATGAGCTTGCAATCATTCCGACATGACCTATTGGATATACTCGCATTGTTTTGTCTTGGCTGGACACTGCATAGTAAATTGGCATACTACATTCTGGTGACACTAAATGGTCCCCCACTGCCACTTGAACAAAGATTGGCATTGTGATATTTTTAAGATCAATTTGTTTGCCTCCGACATACATTTTGTTTTGAATTAGTAGATTTTCCTGATAGATATCTCTAATCCATTGTCTGAATAACTCGCCTGGTATTGGGGGTGTGTCGCTTAGCCATTTTTCAACACGCAAGAAGTTGTCAACAAATTCTTTGTCATGTATGTTTTTGAAAAACTTGTAATATTTTTCCAATCCTTGTTCAAATGGCTTGAGAATTGAAAAGCAATAATACATGAATTCTGGAGGCATGTTGCCCATTGTATCTACTAATGTGTCAATTTCAATGTGTTTTGCCATGTTGCTCACTACTGTGGTATCCTTCCAACCATCGATTACTGGTGCCGTGACCACTAAATTACGCACCTTTTTTGGGTGTAAAGTAGAGTAAATCGTGGCTATTGTTCCTCCAGTACAGTATCCTTGAACAGATATGTTGTCTACTTGAGCTTCTTTTCTAACAAAATCTACACAATTATCCATGTACAAATTAACATAATCATCAAAGTCAAGATACTTGTCAATGTTTGATGGCGTGCCCCAATCGATCATATATACATCAATACCACTTTCAAGGAGTTTTCGAACCCAGCTCTTTTTTGATTGAATATCTAGAATATGAAATCGATTGATGATTGCATAACTAATAAGAAATGGCGTTTTGATTTGTTTTTCAACAATTGGCTTGTAGTGGAGTAATCGCATTTTGTCCTGTTCATACACAACATCAAATGGTGTGGACTCTAATGTTATTTCATCTGGAGCTGGAACTAGTTTAGGTGCTTCTGTTACATTTTTTGTAAAACTAAGAAATTCTTCTACTAGTTTTGGATCAATTATCTCATTTTGCATTGTTTCTATTCTCATTTCTCTCTAGTTTTGTGATTCTTTTTCTTAGCTCATGTAGTTCTTTGTATACTTCATCAATTTCTTTTCTTGTTGGTAATTTCATTGAGTGTAGAATTACATTCGTGACGTTTTCCCAATGCTTACTTAATTCTAGTTCTGCTGAGACCATCTTACCGTAATTTTCTCCGAATTTCTCCGAATCAAACAATTGTGTAAAATCATTTTCAAAAATATCAATCCAAACTCTCTTGTATGCTTCTATGTGCTCAACATCTTGGCGGATTGTTGGGATTTTTGCATTTACCTTTTTTTGTGATTCTGCCCACGTTTCTGAGAGTTGTTTATAATATTCTGTTAATCGTTGGTTAAACTCTACCAAGTCGTCATTTGCATCCATTAATTCCGTTATGACCTTTTTTGCATCGTTTGCCCAGTTTCTCATTGGACCTACCGATGTGAGTGCTATTGGCTTGCCTGACATGAGGTGCAATAAATCGGTCCAAAACAATGATGCATGTTTGAAATAATCGAGCGGGAGCTTGACGTCTTGTGACATGTTGATTAAATATGCAAGATCGCAATAAATAGTTCGTCTTCTAATATGCTATATCTAATTGTGGAGGAATTGTAATGGAAAAAGATGCACTATGTGATGCAATAAAGAAACTTGACTCATCCATACGCTTTGTCGGACTCATTAATGCCAAGGGGCACCTTGAGGCAGGAGGTATGACTGAGGGGAAAAAAACATTAGAGGACACTAAAAAAGATGAAATGCTCTACATGGAGCTTGCATTAAGAGTTAGGATGAGACAAGAGTTTGACTCTGAGCTAGGACCAGTCAAATTTGCCATGTCGTATAGAGATAAGGTGATAGTGATGAGCTTCCCAATAGGTAAGGAAATACTACTCGTTTCAGCTGAAAGAGAGCTTAATTTTGCTAAATTCCCATTCGACACACTCAAGATAATAGAACAATATCTAAAGTGAAAATATTAGATTAGTTTAAGATACGAATCTGCATTATTCTATGACGTGGTAAACAAGTTATTTCTTATCTTAGCTGGATTAACCGGATTATTCTATAGTGCATATGCCGACGTAATGATTCCAGAAGATGAAATTTTAGGATATTTTGATTCTAAAGGAATTTACACTGTGGTAGGTGCAGTCAAAAACACAGAGAGTTATCCTGTCCTACCTACTGTTTATCTTACCATATCTAATGATGATGGTGAATTATTGATAACGCAAAATCTTCCAAGAGTTTTTCCAAACAAGGATATTCCATTTAAAATAAAAATTCCCGACGCATCTGGAAATTCAACATTAATCAAAAATTATGAGGTTTCATTTGAGCGAGATTATTCTGTGGAGCCAAAGATTGAAGTAATCTATGACAGATCCTTGAAAAAACATGCAGACGGACACCTTACCGGCAAAATAATTAACAAAGGAAATCAAACTGAACACAATGTCAAAGTCTATGCTACAATTCATGGAGAAAATAACTCGTTTATAGATGTGGCAAAAAATCTTGAAAAAATAGACAAAATAGAAGCAGGACAGATAATTGAGTTTACAATGTATCCTGATCCTGTAGTGGCAGAAAATGTTCATTATTACAGCTGTTTTGCATTGGGTGATGAAACCATTGTGCCTCTATACGCAATAAGGGATGGTGAAAAATTCAATTTTCGCTATGATTCTACTGCATGGTTTGTAGTGGATGAGGGTTTTGATGAAACTGGAACTGAGCTTTCACTCAAAGGGGTAAATTCATTCAGATTTCCAGCATATGTGAACTTTGAATTTCCAAAGACTTCAGACAATGAAAAATTCAACGTTCTAGTTGATGGTAATTCTGTACCGTTTATTCAGAGCATGGATGAAGAAGGAAACTGGCATGTTGCATTTGATGTGACTGGCTCTACCCAAAACCGAATTCTTATCTCTGGCTTTGAAAAACCTGATTCGATTCTACCTCCAAAGAGTGAACCTATTATTGAATCAGATGAGGTAGTGTTTGATCAAAAAACCCAAGCAACAAAATCCACAGTAGAATCAGATTATTCATTTTTGTACTATATTATTCCTGCCGTAATTGTAGGTGTAATTGGCACCATCGTTTATTCACATAAACGTGTAAAAAACACAGCCTAGTTTTTTGGCAGTTTTATTGTAAATGTAGTTGGATTGTTCTTTACTGTAATGGTCCCACGATGTCGCTCTATAATGTTTTTACAGCTTGCAAGACCTAATCCTGTTCCCGTGGTTTTCGTTGTAAATAATGGCTCAAAGATTTTTTCTAAATTGGAGTCATTGATTCCTGGGCCTGAGTCTTCTACTTCTATTATGACAGAGTCTTTGGTCTCTGAGGAATTTATTGTAATTGTTCCTGATTTCTCCATAGCTTCAATTGCGTTGTTCATCAGATTTACAAATACGATCTCTAGCTTGTCTATATCGCAGACAATCTGGGGATTATTCTTTGGTAGATGTATTGTCACATCATCTGATGTCTGTGTTCTGTCAATAACTTTTTTTAGGATATCATGTAGCGAATGAGTTTGTAATTTTAGTGGTGGTAATTTCACATAGTTTAGAACGTCTTCTATTTGGTGATACATTTTTCGTGCTTCCTCCTCAATTAAGGCAAGTTGGTCTAGCGATTTTTTATCAAGCTTATTCTTGGAGTTTTTTCTAACCATGGTAGAATAGTTGATTATCACAGTTAGTGGATTACGCATATCATGTGTGATCCGTGACGTTAGCTCTCCAATGTGTATTAGCTTGTCTAGTTTTTGTCGTCCGTCTTGCTCTTCAACTGCCACGAGGTATATTGCGATTTTAGTAGTGTTTTAACTTATTTGCTTACTTTGAGCCTGATTTGTAAAAATGGTTCTGAAGGACCTTGGGGATACCATTGGTCTGGCAAGGGAAATTTATGGCATTGGTCCAACAGACTTAGTATTTGTTAAACACATCTGTCTAGTATTCTTGTGTATGTTCAAATGATTCGAACGACACACAAATCGGTTCATCATTCCATACACTTTGGTTTTTTGCCATCGTGTTTTTCTTGATATTCTTTTAACAATTGCATGCCAATTCTTTCATGTTCTGATGTGATAGAATACTTGAATCGCTTTGTGTCTTTAGTACAGATATTATTTAATGATTCTAATATTGATTTTCTGAGATTTAGAGCATTTCCTATGTATAGAATTTTCATTGCTGCGTGCATCATATAGACTCCTGACTCTTCTGGAATTTTTGATATCTGCTCTGAGCTATAATCAAGCCATTCGGACCAAACTATTTCTGACATTATGCAATCTTGTTTTGTCGTGTTTTTGAATGTTATTTGTCCAAGAGTCCCTTTAATCCAACACAACGGTTTCGAATTGTAACCTCTGTTACCCCAGCTGCCACAGAAATGTCTTTTTGTGATTTTATTTCTCCATTAGAAACACATGCCAAATACAATGCAGCGGCTGCAAGGCCCATGGGATCCTTTCCTGCAACCATGCCGATAACTTTAGCCTTGTTTAGTATTTCCATTGCTTTTCTCTTGGTTTTCTCAGAGAGGTTTGCCATACTTGCAATCCTTGCAATTCCTTTGGTGGGATCTGCTACTGGCATTTTGAGATCTAGTTCTTTGTAAATGAGTCTGTAGCACCTTGCTACGTCCTTTCTTCTAATGTTGATGCTTTCTGCAACATCGTCTAGTGTTCTCGGCGTCTCTGTGTTCCTACATGCTGCATACAGGCACGCCGCAATCAATCCGTGAATAGACCTGCCTCTGACCAGCTTTTTCTCCATGGCCTTTCTATAAATGTAGGCAGCTTTTTCGATTACTGTGTCTGCCAAACCCATTTTGTCCTTCATTTTGCCAAGCTCGTTTAGCGCTTGTCTGAGGTTTCTGTCTGCCGATGTGTGTGCTTGAGTTCGGCTATCCCACATTCGTAGTCGTTCAATAGAATTTTTCATTGATGCTGATAATGGTTTGCCTGTTGCATCCTTGTCCGCACTACCGATAACAGTGGATAAGCCCATGTCGTGCATTGTAAGTGACGTTGCTGCTCCTACACGACTCTTGTCTGACTCGTCATTTGAAAATGATCTCCATTCCGGTCCTGCTTCTTCAATCTTTTCAGCTGTGACATAACCACAATTTCTGCAAAAAATTTCACCTGTAATTGCATCTGCCTGTATAGTGTTTTTTGCACATGATGGACATTTTGGCTGTGACGTATTCATCAGTCTATTAATAGGCCGTTTTTAGTTATTATGGGTTTTACACAATTTAGATGATTATTTGTGTGTAGGTTGAGCTAAGCGTCATTCTAAATTTATAGAATCTATTTTTGGGATTTTTGTTTCGAATGTTCTTTTAGCTTGCTGGCAAGCTCTCTGAATATCTCATTTACACTAACGTCGATCAGATTAATCGTTGCATTGTCCTTTATGATCTGCCTTTCGTATTTTTCCTTTAGCGCAAACATTACTGATGACCAATGCAAAACTCCTTTGATCTTTTCCTCAACAATGATGTTCGTGTCTGGAAAATTAAATGACTGAAACACTATTCCATTTGTCCAGTTTATAGTCGGTATTGCTCCTCCTGCGGTCTTACTACTGAACGCAATCTGTGCTATCCAGTCCTCAAAACTATATTCGATGACTTCGTGAATTACAAGTTTTTTCCATGGTTCTATTGAAATTTCCAAGATATGGTGCTTTTGGATGTCTTGATTATATAATTTTCAAAAACTCAAAAAATGTCATTTTATCATATATTGCTGTCTGTCTATTTTGAACAGACAAGATCTATTATTTTATTCACGAATCGGTATGCTGGGGATTAAATGAACCACGAAGAAATTATAAAAAATTTGGGCTTTTTTGGCCTGGAAGAAATCGACTCCCAAGTATACATGGGATTGCTCCAAACAGGACCAGTGTCCGTTGGAGCATTGTCTGCAAAACTGGACATTGATAGAGGCAAGACATATCGCTCATTAAACAGACTAAGAAACATGGGCGTGGTAAGTACAACATTCTCAAACCCAACTTTGTGTTCTGCAATATCTCCTATCGAAGCACTAGGTATTATCTTGGATAGAAAGCAAGATGAGCTAATAACAATGAAAAATCTATCCGAAAAAATAGTTCAAGATATTGTCATAGTAAAAAAAACTGACATGCAAGAAATTTCGTCCTTTGTGATCATACAGGGGCGCTCAAACATCTATTCTAGAATCAGCAAATTGTTACAAAAGGCGACAGGCGTTGTATATATGGTTGGTCCTCCTGAAGATTTCATGAGGATGTATCATACAACAATTCCAGAGCGAATTCAGATGATTCGAGAAAATGGGGCCGAAGTCAGAATTTTAACTGAAATATCTGATGACAAAGAACTAGCCTTTATACAAAGGCTGAATCCAAATGAAATTCGTTTGGGCAAACTTCCATCAAAAAGTAGAATGGTAGTAGAGGAAAACAGACAGCTAATCATGTCCGGTGCATTGAATACGTCTATGGATCTAAATGATGAAAACGATTCTGTAATGCACACCAACTCATCTGAAATGGTAAGCAACATGTTCAGTCTGTGTTCGCTATTGTGGAACAAATCCAAAACCGCAAAAATAATGATTGCAGCAAAAACCAAGAAGGTACGATCACAATGATGGGTTACAAACCAATCCACTGTGAATCCCTTGATCCAAAGGAATATTCTGAACCAAGTTCTGCGCGAAAAGCATTATATCAAAAAAGAAAAGAAGACTTGGTCAAAGAGCTAGTCGATCCAATCTGTATCATATTTAATGCAAACGAGCTATTATCATCGCGTCTTGGTAAATTTGTTGATGATGACACTAGAACTTATTTTGAGATGATATCTCGTGCAATAACTAAGACAAAGGCACTAGTGGAAGAATTACGCCAAGAAACTAGCTAAGAAGGCAATATGCATACTTGGGTTTCATAGAGGGATGCATGATGCTATTTACATCTTCTACATGCCCAAGTCCTATGGCATGGCCTAACTCATGCCTCATTATCTTTTCAACACTTGCTACGTCATACAGCTGAAAACTTCCATCACAGTTATAGTCGCCTAGGGCAACTTCGACTACCCCTTTTCCAATGTGGGCATGGCCTAAAACTCCTTCACCAAGCTTTCTTACAGTCCAAGTGACCCAAATGTTTGCGTCTGATTTTGAATTTGTGTCTGTGAATCTTACCATGACTTTGCCCTGTGTGGAATTGAAAGTTTGACTTTCCCAAAATTTGGTTGATTGATCAAGTGTGCTCGCATGATCCAAGGGGAGTCCTGATGGTTGTTTGTTTACAAAAATTTTATAGTTTAAAACATAATTGTTGCCTTCTCTGGTTATTGTTGGGTCTGGAAAACCAGATGAGCCTGCTTTTATCTGTTGCTCAAAATTCCATTGCTCATAATCGCGCAGAAACTTTTTGATCACATCAAAGCTGGGATTTGGATATTCAACATATCTCTTATCTTTTGTTGCCTTGACTGATACCTTTGTTATATATGATTCAAAGATTTTTTGTTCTGGGGTTGGGCTCCAGTTTTTTGGTTTTTCAGTTGGTTTGTATGGGTATTTTTTGATGACTTTATCTGCAAATTCTTTATAGTTTTTTGCAACAGTATTATTTGGATAAATCTGATATGCCTGATCAAAGTATGTTTTTGCCTCTATATATTCACCATAATTCCCAAACCCTACTCCTAATCCTAACAGTGCGGTGATGTCCTTGTTATTTTTCTTGTAAACCTTGTAAAAATCTGATAATGATTTTTGGTGTAATCCTAGGTTGCTTTCTGCAACTCCCTTCATTTTCAGCACTACGGGATGATCTGGATAATTTTTGAGAATCTTGTCATACAATACCATTGCTTCTTTGTACTGTCCTTTTACAAAGTGGCTTGAAGCTTTTTTGTACATGGTGTTTGCTTCTTTGGCTATTTCATCTGCGAAAATCGGGGCAATCTGAATGGTTAATAACATAAAAGCTAAAGTCATAATAACGAAATATTTCATGTGATGAGTATGGTTGGGCTAGGTAATAATCTGAACGAACTAAAGACACGAATTCAACAAATACGTCAGGACATAGACTCCCTTGGAGAACCAAATCTGCCACTTGAACAAATGATTGGCACCACCAATGTTTTGCGCCAAAATGAGTATCTTGTAATATCGGATGCAAAAAAGACAGAACTAATTGCTGTATATGCTGAATATACAAAACATCTAGAACAAATAGTCAATTCATTATTTTCAATTCAAACCGACCTTAAGGAACTGATCAAAACAGAGGCATCCTTGATTGAATCTGAAAAACCAAAAAAAGCAGTAAAAAAACCAAAAAAACACTAGCCTTATTTTTTATATGTTATGTCGCCGGATGTGACTCGAATCATCTTGGAGCCTTGTTTGACGATTAGGCTACCGTCTTTATCTAGTCTTACTGCTTTGCCGGAAATCTTACTGCCAACATCAGTGACAGTAATGGTTTGTCCTATGGTTGATGAATTTTTTACCCATTGCTCTGTTATTTGTTGAGTTTTGTTTGCTTGTAGTGATTCTAAGGTTGATTCAAGCTCAGCTAAAAACTCTTTGACCATCTCGGCAGGCTTTATTTTTTCTTTTTTTAATAATTTATTTACACCATAAAAATTATCATTTTTTTTAATTTTTGTCTCAATCTGCTTTGTGCTTACTTGAAAGTTTATTCCTACGCCTATCACGATGCTTTCTATTTTTGTTGATTCGATTGAAGCATCAATTATTATTCCTGCAACCTTTTTGTTATCAAGAGTCAGATCGTTTGGCCATTTTAGCTTGGTTTTGATATTGAGTGTTTTTTCAATTGCATTTGCTAACGCAACTGCCACTGCGAACGGAATCAAAGTCATTTTGTATATGTCAAAGTTTGGTTCTAGTATGACTGATAACCAAATCCCTCCTTTTGGGGAGATCCACCGCCTTCCCTGTCTGCCTTTACCTAATGTTTGCGATTCTGCAATTATGACCGAACCAAAATCACCTTTATTTTTTGCAATACTTGTGGCAAAATTTTGTGTCGAATCTATAGTATCAAAATAATAGATTTTCTTACCCAGATGTCTTGTTTTTAATTCACTGGTTATCTCCCATGGTAGCAACAAATGTGTTGTATCAATTAGACGATATCCAAGATTTTGTTTTGAATCTATTTTGTATCCTAATGCCTGAATTTTTTTAATATGTTTCCAGATTGCCACTCTGCTTATTTTTAGAACCTCGCTTAAGTCTTCACCTGAGAGATATTCTAATCTATGTGCTTTGAGAAACTGTAAAACCCTGACTAGTCCTTGGTTTTCATCAGATGTGTAAAGCAATCGATATTGATTTACAGTATGACTGATTTAAGATTTCTAAAATCCAATATCAATATCAAATCCGCCGTCGCCGCCACCCATATCTCCACCCGCATCTCCTACATCTGAACCTGTATCTGACATTTGGTTTTCTGCTCCTGGTGGAACCTGTTCTGGCGGAACATAACTATTCATCGATGCACCAATCATTGAGAACATCATTGAGAACATCATCATGTTCATTATTCCAAAAAACATCATCATTGCAAAGTCGGACTTGTTGTTTCCCATGAATTCTTCTAGTTTCTTCTTGTCGCCTAGTTTGTACATCTGAACCATCTGGTTCCATTTCTGCTCCATTTCATAGATTCTTTGCTGTAGTTCGTTGTTACCTTTGTCGGTGACGTTTAATTCAATTTTTTCTCCGCCTAGGAATCCTTTCTTTTTCTCAACTTTGATGAATCCTCGTTCTTCGAGCTTTTCTAGTATTTTATTTAGCTCTTCTGGTTCTATTCCAGTCTTTGATTGAATTTTGTCAAATTTCTTGGCGCCTTTTTTTATTGCACCCAGCACAATGATGTCCTTTGGCTCTTCTTCCATGGCTTGATTTGGTATGATGTCTATAATAATTTTGCAAATAAATTATAATCTGATATAAGTAAATTATCTCATGGAACAAGATTCGCACACAGACGATCAAATCCGCCAGATTCTTTTATTAAAAAAAGTGGCAGTAGTGGGGATGTCAAAAAATGAAGAAAAGGCAGCAAGCTATGTTCCAAAATACCTGATCTCTAAAGGCTATGATATCGTACCAGTAAATCCGACTGCAGATAGGATTCTTGATAGAAAATGCCATGCGAATCTATCTGATATATCCGAACCTGTTGACATTGTGGATGTGTTTAGACCATCTGATCAAGTTCTACCTATAGTACAAGAAGCAATCAAGATAAAGCCAAAAGTAATCTGGTTGCAAGAAGGAATCCATAACGAAGAAGCAGAAAATCTGGCAAGAAATGCAGGAATCACAGTAGTCTTTAACAGATGCATGTTAGCAGAACATCAACGGTTATTCTGATGGACAAGTTTGAAGAGTTTTACAAACAGCTTGCGGCACTTGTAAAGTCATATGCTGCTGATGAAACAATGATGAAGGTAGAATCTGATCTGGATTCACAAATAATTCGAATTTTTGGTGAACGCATGACGTCTCTTGATAGAGCAAAAAACGGTCTGGAAGATGCATCAGAGCTTGCCTTTACTACTGCAGAACATCATCCTTACTGGAGTCTATTGTATAATGCATGCCAGATAGCCAAGATCACCTTAGATAAATGGGAATCCGAATTAACCCAAGAAGAATTAGAAGAAATGTCTTGGTCGATAGATGAGCTAAAAAACACATGTCAAAAGATACTGGCAAATTCTCGTAATGATCACGTTCACTAGTCAGAGATAAATAGCATAAATCACAAATCTTATCGTGCCAATAAAAATAGGGATTATCGGCAAGACAAATACTGGCAAGACTACATTTTTTAATTCCGCAACATTGTCATCAGCGGAAATCTCTACCTATCCATTCACTACAAAAAAACCTGAATCTGCAACAGCAAATGCAATTACATTATGCGTTCATCCCGAGTTTAACGTATTTGATAATCCAAAGAACTCTAGGTGCATCGATGGATGGCGTTATATTCCAATTGAGTTAATTGATCTTCCGGGATTAATCAAAGACGCCTGGCAGGGAAAAGGACTTGGCAACCAATTTCTCTCAGTTGCGGCCCAATCTGATGCGTTACTTCATGTAGTGGATGTCTCTGGCGGAATAGATTCGTCAGGCAAAATAGCTGAGGCGGGAGCTGGAGATCCAATCTCTGACTTTGCAGACATTGAAGAAGAGCTTATCATGTGGTATTTGAAAATTCTAGAAGGAAACCGCGACAAAGTATCAAAGACAATTCATTCTGGTGTGGACAAAATAATTGCAATTGCGGATCTATACCGCGGAATAGGAGTAAACAATTCTCATGTAAAAGAGGCATTGCATTCTGCAGGAATTGAAGATCAGGAATTTGATGACATTGGCTTTCAGGAAAGCAAAAAATTTGCAACAGTATTGCGCAAAATATCCAAGCCAACCATTATTGTGGCAAACAAAATTGATGTTGATGGGGCAGACAAGAACTTTGCAAGACTACGTGAGCGTTATAATGACACAATAGTGGTACCTGCAAGTGCAGACAGTGAACTTTCACTAAGACGGGCAGAACAAAAAGGGCTCATCAAATACTCCCCTGGCTCAGAACAATTTGACATCATAAAACCCGATGAATTGTCTCAAAAACAAAAAAGCGCGCTCGACTTTATCACCAAGGAAATAATGGGTGAATACATGCGAACTGGCGTCCAGTTTGCAATCAATGTGACTGTGTTCAAGCTTTTAAAAATGAACGCCATATATCCTGTGGCCGATGAAGAAAAACTGGCTGACAAGAAAGGAAATGTTTTACCAGATCTAATTTTGCTTAAAGATGGTGCAACCGTAACTGATCTTGCAAAGGAAATTCACACCAGTCTTACAAAGGGATTACTGTATGCCAAAGACATTAGGTATAATCTAAGGCTGCCAACAAACTATCAACTACGAGATCGTGACGTAATATCCCTAGTCTCTGCATCGACTAGCAAAAAAACTCACTAGGAATCCGCGAGGATTTTTTCTTTTTTCATCCAGATTGTCTTGTTTTTGTGGTCAAGCAGAACTATGTTTTGTGCAGAAATCTGGTCGCGAATCTTGTCTGCGTCTTGATACTGCTTTTGCATGCGTAATGTCTCTCGCTGTTTTATCAAGTTGGTGATTGTTTGCTTTTCTGATTCTGTGACCTTTTGCACTTGTAATCCGAGAATTTCTGACATGCGTTCAAACTCTGGCAGTGCCACATCTGCAATGGATCTTGTCATGGATTCAGAAGCTGCGATTCTGTTGATTCCCTTTACTAGCTTGAAGAATGCATTTATTGCAAGTGATGTGTTAAAGTCAGATTCTAGTGCAGAATCAAACTCGACTTTGCATTCTGATGTCAATTGTTTTATTTCATCAGCTGTGCTTGTACCATCAGACATTATCATTTCATAATATGCTGTCTCTGCCTGCCTCCACTTTACTAGATTCTCCTTTAGAAGGTCTTCAGAGTAGTCAATTGCCTTGGAGTAGTGGCCTGACAAACAAAAAAGTCTTATTACATTTGGACCCCAATTTTCAAGAACGTGTCTTACTGACTTGATGTTTCCAAGTGATTTTGACATTTTCTCGCCGTTTATTGTGACCATCCCTACATGCATCCATATTTTTGTTAGTGGTCTTTTTGTGACTGCCTCTGTCTGTGCTATTTCGTTTTCATGATGCGGAAAGATTAGGTCTCGTCCGCCTCCGTGAATTTCAAACTCTTCACCCAGATACTTGAGACTCATTGCAGAGCATTCAATATGCCATCCTGGTCGGCCTTTGCCCCATGGGCTAGGCCAATTGGGCTCTGTTTCTGAGAACTTCCACAAGGCAAAGTCTAGAGCATCATTTTTTGTCTCATCTATTGCTATTCTTGCACCTGCAATGAGTTCCTCTGTTTTCCTCTTTGATAGCTTGCCATATTCTACGAATTTTGATACTGAATAGTATACTCCATTCAGAGACAAATATGCAAATCCTGAATCGATTAGCCTTTTGATAAGATCTATTATTTCTGGTATGTGTTCTGTTGCTTTTGGATGAGTGGTGGCTCGTCTGATGTGCAGTCGGTCAAAATCTTCAAAATAATGATCAATGTATCGTTTGCTTATCTCTAGTGGATGTATTTTTTCGGAATTTGCTCTGTTAATTATTTTGTCGTCAACATCGGTAAAATTCTGTACAAAGTTGACTTTGATTCCTTTTGATTCTAGGTATCTTCGTAATACATCAAAGATTATGATGGTTCTTGCATGGCCAATGTGGGACTCATCATACACGGTGACTCCGCACAAATAGATTCCAATATTTTTGGATGTTATTTCTTGTTCATTTGTGCGTAATGTATCGTAAATTCTCAATTATAATTCCTCATAATTTGTCTGGCATTATTCTTTTATGCTGACTGTTTTTGTATAGTTGATGTATTTTCTGAATTTTATCTGAACCAATCATAGTTGATTTGTGTGTTTCATCTGCTGACATGCCTTTGTCTATCATACAATACAAGACACAGTCAATTTCCTCGTAAGATATCCCAAGTTCTTCTTCTGCTAGATGACCTGTCCATAAATGGGGGCTGCTTTTTTTTGCTATTATGGTCTCTTTTACTTGTAGATGTTTTGCAAGCTGGCGGACTTGGGTCTTGTATAGTGATGCGATGGGTAAAAGATCAGAGCTGCCATCCCCAAATTTAGTAAAATAACCTATGAGGAATTCAGACTTGTCGCTAGAACCAAGGACAAGATAATCCCTCAAATTTGCATAATAATACAAAAGGCTTGCCCGAATTCTTGCACGAAGGTTTCCAAGTGCCCTTTGGTCTGGCTCTAAAATGTTTGCAAACTGGGAATGAATCATGTTAATGTCAATTAGCTTGTAATCAAGGCCTAGCCTGTCTACTGTATACAGGGCGTCTTCTGTTTCTTCTTTTGGAGATATTTTACTGTCCGGCATTATCAATGCAAGTGATTTTTCTTTGAATGATTTTGCGCAAATATGTGCAATTATTGCAGAATCTACGCCTCCTGATAATCCAAAAACAAAGCCTTTGGAATTTACAATGTGTTTTCTAAGAAATGATTCAATATTGGCTTGAATTTGGCCATAATCTTGCGCAGTGATCTCTTTTAGAATTTTATCCAATAATTTTGGTTTTGTTGTATTGATTAAAAATCGTATCTAGACGTCCATGTAGATACCGTCGCTTCGTGATTCTACCTTGTATGTCTGCAGTTTGACTCCTTTTAGATAGTCCAAAAGCTCGCCTGTTTTTAGGTCATAATGCCAAAAGTGTAGTGGGCACTCTACAATACATCCATTGAGTTTTCCAGGCGCAATAGAGCCGTCTTGATGCACACATAACGCGTCAATTCCGTGATATCCGTCCTGATTGAATATTGCTATTCTTTTTTCACCTATTTTGACTTCGATCCCTTTGCCTTTTTCTATGGCATCTTTTTCGGCCACTTTTTGCCAGACCATTGGATTGCATCAAGTTTTGTTGGTTATTTACTTTATTGATCCAACAAAGATTTTTTAGTATATGGTATTGGGTACGGTTGTTGAGCAAAGTAAAGGACGAGAGTTTAGCTGATCAGGGAAGAATATCATATCAATGGGCACAAAGCCACATGCCAATTTTGGATAAAACCATCAATCGATTAAAGAAATCACAACCATTCAAAGGATTGACACTAGGTTTTTGTCTGCACATTACAAAAGAAACATCAGTTCTTTTGATTGGTGCCAAAGAACTTGGCGCAGACGTTGCTGCCTGTGCAGGCAATCCACTTACAACACAAGATGACATTGCCGCATTTTTGGCATCAGAGGGGATACATACCTATGCATGGAATGATGAGACCAACGAAGAATACAATTGGTGCATTGAACAAGTCCTAAACCACAAACCAATCATTGTAACTGATGATGGGGCAGATATGAATGTCAAACTACATTTTGATAAAAAATACAAGAACATGAAAGTTCTTGGCGCCACAGAAGAGACAACTGCCGGAGTAAATCGAATCAAGGCAATCGAAAAAAAAGGCAAGCTCCGCTATCCTGTTATTGTTGTAAATGAGGCATACACAAAACACATGTTTGATAATAGATATGGTACAGGCCAATCCACAATTGATGGATTTTTACGTGCAATGAATTTGTTATTTGCATCAAAACGCGTTGTAGTTGCTGGATATGGCTGGGTAGGGCGTGGCGTTGCTGCAAGAACTCATGGTATGGGGTGCAAGGTTATCGTAACTGAGGTTGACCCTGTAAAGGCACTAGAGGCGCACATGGATGGATTTGAGGTAATGACTATGGCGGAGGCTGCCAAAATCGGCGATATTTTCATCACGTGTACTGGAATGAGGGATATCATAACTAAAGAACACATTCTCAAAATGAAGGACGGCGCGGTAATGGGAAACGTAGGTCATTTTGATGTAGAAATTGACTCTGACTTTTTGCTAAACAAGTCCAAATCCGTGCGTGAGGTACGACCAAACCTTGATGAATGTGTTTTGCAGAATGGCAAAAAGGTCTACTTGGTTGGCAAAGGAAGGCTGGCAAACCTAGTTGCCGCAGAAGGACATCCACCGGAGGTAATGGCACAATCATTTTCAAACCAAATCATGTCGATTTTGTACATTCTCAAAAATCACAAAAAAATCGGCAAAAAGGTAATTACAGTTCCGCTAGAAATCGACACGCAGGTAGCATCAGATGCCTTGGCTGCTTTTGATGTCAAAATTGATCATCTCACCAAAAAACAAATCGCATACAGAGAAAACTGGTAACAAACCTTCTTAAGCCATACAAATACAACTCTACCAAATGAGACCTCGAGCAATAATTACTAGTGCACTGCCATATGCAAACGGCGAAATCCATCTAGGCCATGTGGCATCAACATATCTGCCCGCAGATGTGACTACGAGATTTCTAAAACAAAATGGGGTTGAGGCATACTATATCTGTGCATCAGACGACTTTGGAACTCCGATTCTAATTGCTGCAGAAAAAGAAAAAAAGACAACACAGGAATATGTTGCACATTGGAACAAGCGTGACTATGAGGATTTTTCTGCATTCGATATTGGCTTTGATCTATTTTATCGCACCAGCTCGCCAGAAAACATTGAATTTGTAAGATACGTTTTTGAAAAGTTAAAGAAAAATGGTCACATTTACGAATCCGAAATAATCCAGTTTTACTGCCAAAACGACAAAAAATTCCTCCCTGACAGATATGTGGTAGGAATCTGCCCGTACTGTCAGGCACAAGACCAATATTCTGATCTATGCGAAAAATGTGGCCGAGTCCCAGAGGAAATAGGCAACCCAAAATGTGCCATATGTGGAGCAACCCCGACCAAGGAGAAAACAAAGCACTACTTCTTTAGACTAAAGAATTTTGGCGACCAATTGTTCAAGTGGCTAGAGGGGAACCCCCATCTTCAAAAAGACGTCAAAAAATATGTCCAAAACTGGATTTCCTCTGGACTTGTGGACTGGGACATAACGCGTGATATCCCATGGGGTGTGCCAATTCCTGGTGATGAATCCAAGGTGTTTTACGGATGGTTTGATAATCACTTGGCATACATTTCATCGGCAATCAAGCTATTAAACGACAAGGGAATCAACGGAAAAGAATTCTGGAACTCTGCTGATATCTATCATTTCATTGGAAAAGACATTGTGTATCATCATTACCTGTTTTTGCCTGCAATGCGTCTTGGAATTGATTCTGAATACAAGCTTCCCGACTATATCCCAACTAGAGGTCATCTGACATTACAATCAAAGAAGATATCAAAAAGTCGGAATTGGTATATCGGACTAAAGGAATTCTTGGGATTTTATCCTGCTGACTATTTGCGGTACTATCTGATCTCAATTAATCCATACTCACAAGATGACCTAAATTTTGACTGGGATGATTTTATGATTAGAATTAATTCAGAGCTAATTGGAAATCTTGGAAATCTGGTAAATCGCGCACTGGGATTTACCAAAAAGACATTTGACGGTTCTATTCCTGCGACGACTGTATATGATGATAAGGACAAAGAAGCAGAATCCAAGATTCGTGGATTTGCATCTGAATTATCGGAATTGATGCAGCAAAACCATCTTGATAGAGCACTAAAAAAAATTATGGAGTTTTCTGCATACTTTAATCAGTATTTCCAACACAAAGAGCCGTGGAAGAAGGGACCAGGAACAGAAACGTGCGTGTTTTTGGCAGCTAATGCTGTTTATTCAATTTCAGTAGCGCTGTACTCGTTTCTGCCAAAATCTTCTCAGAGAATTTGGTCACAGCTTGGAATGACTGGTGACATCACTGGCAAACCGTGGAAATCGATTTCAGAACTAGAATTAAAGTCAGGCCACAAACTGGGCGAAATAACTCCAATATTTACGCGAGTGGAAGAAGCAGACATCAAACAACGCAAAGAAAAATTTGGAACAAATTAAGAGGATTCCTAGAATCTCGACTAGGGGTTTTTACGATCTTGCAACCGGCAAAACAAAGAAAAATAAATCATATGTTCTTTATCCAAAAAAATTCTTTGATTGTCTTGATGATGAATCCGAGATAACAATAATGATTCATGGCTTGCGCAATAACAAGTCTGGTGCATTGGCAAAATTTACAATGGCGCAATTCAGATTAAGACAGCTTGGATACTCTCATCCTGTAATTGGGTTTAGCTATGATTCCAACACAAAAGGAGTCCAATACAAATCTCATGAATTGCACGCAACTAAAACGGGAGTTATAATCGCAAAGAAAAATGGTAAAAATCTTGCAAAATTTCTTATTGACACAAAAAGAAAATTTCCAAATTTGAAGATTAGATTGATTGGGCACTCATTAGGCTCACAAGTAATACTTTCTACATTGCATAATTTGAAAAACAAACCACTTGTAGAGTCTGCCTATATTTTTGGCGCATCAATTCCCTCTAGTTCTGTCTTGCCAAAAAATTCTGGTAATATAATACAAAAAACAATACGCCACAAATTTGTCAATTATTACAGCAAGTTTGACGGTGTTCTCAAATATGCGTACAAAGAAGGATTGATCCCAGAACCAATTGGATATTCTGGTGCTACTGGAAAATCCGTGCCTAAATACGCACAAAAACATGTGCATCCAGATAATCATAGATTTTTCAGCTATGCCAAGACTCTCAAATCTTATCCATAATCTCTGAATATATTGAAGTGATTTTGTGTTGTGGTAATGATAAACTCGGTTAATTTTGTGGTATTGGGTGATCAGAATGTGGCTGCAAGTCTTGGCAAA
>CAYYBJ010000019.1:0-19603 GCA_964470325.1 uncultured Candidatus Nitrosotenuis sp.
GCCTACCAAAAATTATGACTTATCCAATTCTAGTCGGTGCAGCAGGAATGATTGCATCGATTATAGGCACTGCAACAATTGGTTCAAAGACTAAAACAGACGTGATGAAGCCGCTAAATGTCTCATTTTATGTTTCAGCAGCAATCTCAATTGGCTTGAATTTCGTATTTACCACAATGTTCCTGGGCAATGATGCCTTGGCGTATGCTCTCTTTGGGTGTACCGTAATAGGCATAATTCTGGTGCCTGTCATACAGCGAATCACAGACTATTACACCAACTACAAGTACAAACCAGTTCGAGACATCACAGATGCCTCCAAGTGGGGATATGCATCACTTACCCTGATGGGCATAATCAAGGGAATGCAGTCGACTGGACCATTCATGATTGCACTAGTTATCGCTATAGTAATCTCATTTGCAGTATCTGCATCCGCTGCACCAGATCCATCACAGGCAATGTTGTATGGAATCTTTGGAACATCGCTTACTGCAATGGCAATGCTTAGCTTGGCAGGAATTGTACTATCGATTGACGCATTTGGTCCAATTGCAGACAATGCAGGTGGTATCGTAGAGATGACTGGCATGGGCGAGGAAAACCGTAAAGTAACTGATCAAATCGATGCAATAGGAAACACAACAAAGGCAGTGACTAAAGGATTTGCAATTGCCAGTGCGGGACTAGCGGCTCTTGCGATGATTCAGGCATTCCAGTATGAGGCAGCTCATGTTTTTGACAAGGTATTTGATTACGGATTATCAAATCCCGCAGTAGTAATCGGCCTACTAGTAGGTGGTCTTATTCCATTTATCGTAACTGGCCAGCTAATTGGCAGTGTGTCTCGTGCAGCGTCAAAGATGGTGGACGAGGTTAGGCGCCAGTTCAAGGCAGATCCGGAAATTCTCACAGGTAAATCAAAGCCAGACTATGCAAAATGCGTAGACATTGCAACCGTTGCCTCTCTTCGAGAGCTGTGGAAATCCGCATCAGTCGCAATTGCCGCACCAATTGTTCTTGGAATAATAATGGGTCCACCGGCAGTCGCAGGACTGTTAATGGGCTCTGTAGTAACTGGCATATTCTTGGCATATCATCTGGCAAACACTGGCGGTGCATGGGATAATGCCAAAAAACTCGTCGAAATGCAGGGAAGAAAAGGTAGTGAAGAGCACAAAGTCGCAGTGGTTGGAGATATCATTGGTGACCCATACAAAGACACCGCAGGCCCAGCACTGAATACTGTAATCAAATTGCTAAACACAGTCGCAATTGTGTTTGTAAGCGCCTTTGTCGCAATACTGACTCTGTAAATTATTTCTTGTTTTTCATTGCCCACTTTACCAAAGCAGAGCTTGCCACAATTAGATCAATTCCGCTTTTTGTAATGTTGTATTCTACTGTACATGGAGGGAATTTACCATGTTTGATTCTTTTCACAAGCTCCTCTTTTTGAAGCGACCTTAACACTTCGGATAGTGTTGATGGGGAAATTCCTTTTTGCGATTCCAGAATTTCAGAGTAACGCATTTTTTTGTGGTTTCTTAGCTCCCAGAGCACCTGAAAATTCCATTTCTTTGCGCAAAACTTGGAAATTCTGACAAGAAATGGAGTAACATAGTTGATGTTAGACTGATTCACAGGGTCTTTTCATTCTGGTATGCTTTAAACAAACTGGTACAATATCAAAAGTGGAAGCTCAAGTTAAAATAATTCTTATTGTATGAAGCTTATTTCTCTAACAGCTCTAGGAATTCTATGATTTCTTTTTGCGATGCAAGCTCATCTAATTCAATTCTGAGATCTTGTATGATGGCGTGATAATCATTTGGATACACTTCACTGATCACCGCCTTGAGATATTCGGGATGCTCAAAACAATCAAAAATTTTGCAGTCATAGTAATTTTCAAGCTTGGCAATTATCCGATGGTACTGTGGTCCGCCCCTTCTCATAAGTACTATTTCAATTGATAACACCAATGCAGCTCTGGAATTATTGTCACTCACAGCTCACTAAGCGTCCTAATGTATTAGATTTATTGCTTGTCTATTGTGAAAACTTGTGATATTATCATATGAGCATCATATGCAATTGATGGCTTTACAATAATTTTTTCAAATAACTGTTTGGGTATGAAGTTAATACTGCTTCGATTCTTCGAAGATGTTATCTTAAATAACTTTTCATAAAATGAAATTTGGTAGGACTTGGTAAAGAAGCGAATCACATTCACACTAGATGAAGATCTGGATAAAAAAATTAGAACCTTGCAGGTAGAACTGATATCAAAGACAAACCATGGCTGGAGCTATTCCTCGGTTTTATCCGTGATAATTGAGGAAGGCCTCAAGATCCTATCGGCAAAAAAGATAGCAAAAAAGTAACTCATTCTATTATTCTAGTCATGTCAAGCTCATCTATTTGAGCCTCAATTGCCTTACTAAGCGTGTTTTTGTGCTCAGAGCAGAACCAAAAATATCCGTCGACTGTCTCAAAGCAGCCACAAATCCACTGGGTTTTCTTGTCTCCCTCTACAGTTAGCTTGTGGTATTTTGCCTCTTCAGACATGGTGCTGTGTAGTGATTTTGGAATTAAAATGTAGTTAAAAATTAAAAAAAGAGTTTATGGACAGCCTTCCATCTTTTGGATGAAGAATCCATTTGTTTTGATTGCGTCCTCTACTGGTTTTGGTGCGCCCTGTGAGTGGCAGAACTGACATTCCTCAGTTGTCACTCTGGCCTCACCTTCGCCGATGGTTTTTAGCCATTGTTTTGCGTATTCGATTGCCTTACCATGGTCTTTTTCTGATGTGATTACATCAAAGTGCATGGTGTGTCCATCTTTTGCTTCTACGTATGTGTCGTAGACGTGTATTTCCATACTTTGTTTATGGAAAAAGGGATATTTAATTCAAAGATGGCAAAGGTGTCATTGAAGCATGCCGTAACAATTGATGTTACAAATTCTGATAATGTTATGCTAGAACTTGAGGATTCTCTGGCTCCAAAAACAGTATCTGAATTTTTAAAAAATTTGCCATTCTCTATTAAGGCAAACATTTGGGGCAAGGAAATCTATACAGATCCTGCGCCGTTTTCTGCCGATTTGGAAAACCCCAAAAGCATAGTATGATTGTGTGATGTAACATTTTGGCCCACTGGGAACGCAATCTGTCTTTTCTATGGCCCAACTCTGATGAGTCACGATGAGATTAGGCCGTACTCTCCAGTTACTGTGATTGGCAAAATTGTAAAACCCGATGTTTCTGCAATTAAAAATATGGATGGCAAAAAGCTAGTCTTTCATGCCTGAACTTTGATCAAAACTGGCGTGACATCTGATTCTAGAACAAATGCGTTTAGCTGATCTTGTATATTTGAAAATATCATCCACACGACTGGGTTTATGTTCATGAATTTTTTATCAGTGGAGGATGGTATTGCCTCTGAATGTGGGTGCGAGTGGAAAATTCCAATAACATCTAGGTCTTTTCTCTCCGCTTCTTGATATCCCTGTAATAATTCTTCATTTGAAATGGTAAAGTTCACAGGCGAGTTTTCGGTGTTTCTTGTCAGGAACACTTCGCTTACTGTGGATGTATTGGATTCTTCTTTGCCAAACAACAAAGCGCATGATTCTGCAGGTGAGCATCTTTTTGCATGATCTATTAGAATTTGTTTTTGGGCTTGGCTTAGAATTATTGTTTTTTGCAAGCTAACCTACGATTACTTTGCCCTTCATCCATGGGTGAACTGTGCATACGTACTCAAAGGTTCCCGCCTCTTCAAACGTGTATGAATATTCTTCATTTGCCATAACAATACTGGAGTCAAACATAGAGTTTATCTCAGTTGCAGTGTGGGTAGCCGAGTCTACATTCTTCCAAGTTACTGTTCCGCCGACTGTAACATGTGCAGTACTTGGAATAAAGCACTCAGCACCACAGTCTTGGTTTGATGCAGTGCCTACTGCCATGTCTACTATGACTAGTTCTGCCGGTGTTGGCATTACTTCTTCTGCCTGTACATCAGATGTGGTTGGCTCCTCAATCGGAACTTCAACTGGGGCTTCTTCAATTGGTACCTCCTCTACTGGCTCTTCTGGAGTCATAACCATGTCTTCAGCAGGAACTTCTGGTAGGGAGTTGGGATCAGTTGCAGTTGCTCCCTCTGCCAGTCTTTGTTCCGAAGAATCGACTAGGTCAAATGATGCAGTCATCCATGGGTGGACTATGCATAGATAATCATGCTTACCAAGTGCAAGACTGGATGTGTCGAGCCTGTATGTCTCACCTGCATTAATTATTGAGGAATCAAATGTTGCTCCATTATCGGTGCTAGTTACTGTGTGCATTGTGGAATCGTTGTTTGTCCATACTATTGCATTGCCCTTTGTTACTTGGATGCTGTCTGGATCATAGTCTGGATTTCCCTGCGTTGCAGAATCCTTGAGAATAGAAACTGCAACTGTTGGTACCACTGGTGCAACCCCTCCGTACTCGAACGATGCAGTCATCCATGGATGTACTATGCACAAGTACTCGTATGTTCCCGGTTGGAGCTTGGATGTCTCCAGTAGGTATTTTTCTCCGCCATTAATCAGGCTAGAATCAAACGTCGCGCCTGCATCTGCAGAGCTTGTAACGGTATGAGCAACATCATCATTGTTGGTCCACTCGATATTATTTCCTGCAGGCACCTTGGCCACATCTGGGTCATAGTCGGGCGCTCCTTGTACTGCAGAGCCTTTGAGTATTGATATTGAGGTCACTGGGGCAGTTGGTGCCGCAACTTTTTTCTCCTCTGCTTCTTCTGGTGGTGGAACCAAGTATTGAGATGGTCCGTATAATCCAAATCCAACATATGCTGCAATGGCAGCACCTGTAGCAAGTACAAATATCAGGCCTACTGGCTTTGCGTATTGCGGCATCTTCATTGCCGTATATGCCATCACTATTGCTGGAATTGTGACAATTAGCATCACTCCAGCAAATGTTGGAATGCTAGATACTGTGTTGAATATGAGCGCCGCTCCTCCAAATGAAAGTGAGATTGCCAAAACAACCAAAGTCGTCGCCTTGGCTCTATTACTAGTTGAAACCCCGCCGTCCAAAATTCCTGCAGCCAAAAATATCAAACCAATAAACATCGTCAAGCCAGTAAGGGCATGCATTCCGTCGATGAAGGTGTGTGCAATTCCTGCATAAGAAACGGTAACTCCTGCAAGGCCAATAGCAGTCAGACCCATCCCTGGCATCATGAGGTCCCAATTACTCATTTGAGCTTGATGCCTAAAGTGAGGTACTTATTCCTTTTGCAGTGGAACTCGTCGAAGAAATTAAATGCCTAGCTGGGCGTTTTTGAGTGAGTTTGGCAGCAAAAGAACTACTCGAAGTATCCAAGCCAAGAATTGTGGTCTTGCTAGTTATCACTGCAGTAACATCAATGTATGCCGCATCAAAGCTAGTGGGTCCAGAACTTGATCTGATGGGGTTACTTCACATTATCATTGCAGGAGGTCTGGCATCTGCCGGATCTAGCGCCCTGAATCATTACTATGACAGAGACATCGATCCTCTAATGAAGCGAACAAGCACAAGACCTATTCCTTCTGGCAAGATAAAGGCATCTGCTGTATTGGGGTATGGACTGGCAGTAAGTATTGCCTCTGTTGTTTATGCATACTTTACACTAAACTGGATGTCAACATTTTTCATTGGTCTTGGAATTTTCTTTTATGTCATAATTTACACGGCATGGCTGAAGAGAAAAAACTCATCCAACATTGTAATTGGTGGATTTGCAGGCAGTGCGGCCTCTATGGCTGGCTGGACTGCAGCAACGGGATTTGTTCCTCCTCTTGGAATTGACCTGCTTGGATTCTTGGTGGGATTTTTGGTCTTTGTGTGGACTCCATCGCATTTTTGGTGCCTTGCAATGAAGATACGAGATGATTATGCAGAAGCGCGAGTGCCAATGCTGCCAGTACTAATTGGAATGCACAAGACTTCAAAGTACATTCTGGCAAACACTGCCATACTACTTCCATATTCATTGGTGCTTTATGCATTTGGTATGGGCCTAGTTTATGTCGCAATTGCTGCAGTTAGCGGCGGCCTGATGCTAGTATATCACTACAAGCTGACAAAAAATCCAACATCTGATTTTGCATGGAAGGCGTACAAGGTCACTGCTCCATATTTGACAATAATATTCGTAGCAGTAGCACTAGATGCGGCGTTTCACTTTAGAATCTAGGAATCGTCAACGCCTGGAAAAGAAGCCTCATAGTCTTTTTCCATCATTTCCTTGTTTTGTTCCTCGTATTCGTCTTCTTCCTGTTCTGGTACGATTGCCTCAACTCGCCTTGTGTCCTTGGTAAGCCATGACACTCGGATTAGACCCATGATTTCGAGGTCCAGCAAAATTTTATTAAACTTGTCCTCAGACAGTACATGACCTGCCTTGGTTAGTGCTTTTGTTAGATCTGCATCTGTAATTGATGTGACGTCCTTGATTTTCTCATACACAATATTTTTGATTGGAAAGTCTGCCATGTTTTATCCGTAGAATGCTCTGTCTATTGATTTTGGAACAACATTAGAAATAGTTTCCCTTATTGCTAGATACCACTGGTCGACTTCTTTAGTTATGGATGGTCGTATCTTCTTGAGAGCAGCTGCAAAGTCGACACTATCTATTTTGGCAGAATTGTTCTGCATTGCATGCACTCCAGCTTCTCTGCATAATGCCGACAAATCAGCACCAGTATAGTTCTGAGTAGATACTGAAATCTCTTCCAGATTTACATTCTCAGATAGTGGCATTTTTTCTGTAAGAATTTTTATGATTTCTAGTCTTCCCTTTTCGTCTGGCTGCTGAACATACAGGACCGGCTCTAGTCTTCCTGGCCTGAGAAGTGAGCTATCCAACAAATCTGGTCTGTTTGTGATCCCAATTACTATCACTCGTGATGGTCCACTTTCCTCCATTTCTGTGAGGAGCTGACTGAGAATGGTTTGGCCGATTCCTGCTTCCTCACCAGACTTTATTCTCGCTAGCGAATCCATTTCATCAAAGATTATGATACATGGCGCAGATGTCTTTGCCTTTCGAAATATCTCTCTAATTGCCTTTTCTGATTCACCAACCCACTTTGATAGTATCTCTGGACCGCGAACTAGGATCATATTGCTTCCACTCTCTGTTGCCACTGCTCGCGCAAGCAGAGTTTTTCCACATCCTGGCGGACCATACAATAAGATTCCACGTGGGGGCTTGATTCCCATGCTGTAGAATTTCTGTGGTTCCTTTAGTGCAACTATGATGTTTTCCTGGAGTGACTTTTTGACCTCGTCTAGGCCGCCAACGTCTTTCCAAAAGACCTTTGGTCGCTCTACATAAAATTCCCTCATTGCGGTTGGAACTACTTCGTGAATTGCATCGTAAAAGTCGCCAAGCGTAATTTCCATTGACTGGAGAATTTCGGCAGATACTTTTTCTGTCTCTAGATCAATTTCCGGCAAAAACCTTCTAATTGCCTTGAGTGCTGCCTCTCTGCACAATGACTTGATGTCTGCTCCTGTGTATCCGTGTAGTTCTGCTGCTAGTCTTCTTAGCTCAACATCTTCAGCAATTGGCATGCCTCTGGTGTGAATCTGCAAAATTTCCAGCCTTCCGTCTACATTTGGAACAGATACTTCGATTTCTCTGTCAAATCTTCCGGGACGTCTCAGTGCTGGGTCTACGCTGTCTGGCCTATTTGTTGCACCAAGTACAATGACATTTCCTCTGTCTGTGAGGCCATCCATTAGTGCCAATAATTGAGCTACGACTCTTTTTTCTACGTCCCCGTATGCTTCCTCTCTTTTTGGTGCAATGGCATCTATCTCATCAATGAATATTATGCTTGGAGAATTGTCTTTGGCTTCCTTGAAAATGTCTCTAAGCTTTGCCTCTGTTTCTCCGTAATACTTGTTCATTATTTCTGGACCGTTAATTGAAAACATGTTTGCCTCAGATTCCGATGCCAAAACCTTTGCAATTAGCGTCTTGCCACATCCTGGTGGACCATACAAGAGTATGCCACTATGCGGCTCTATGCCAAGTCTATCAAAGATTTCTGGGTGTCGCAGTGGAAGCTCGGCAATCTCTCGCATTATTTTGATTTCGTTCTTTAGTCCGCCGACCTCGTCGTATGTGACTCGGACCTTTTTGTCAATTGCCTTTTCTGCAGATATGGCAAACTCGGTGCTCTTGTCTATTGTTACAATTCCCTTTGGAGAAATCTTGCTAATTTTGAAATCCATCGGGTTGCCCAAAATCATGACCGATATTTCGTCTCCCTGGCAGAACGGCAAGCCCTTTAATCTGTTCTTTACAAAGTCGGTAAATTCCTTGTCTACTGTTACGACATCTGATACTGGTGTGAGCACAATTGATTTTGCAACCTTGGCTGATGCCTTTTTGATTTTTACAATGTCGTTTAACGCACTACCGATGTTTTTTCTTGTCTGGCCGTCGACTCGCACAACATCTGGGAACTTGTCATCTTCATCTGTGGGCCAGGCAACTGCGCAACTAGCCTTTTTGCCAATAATTTCTATAATGTCTCCGGGGTTTGCCTTGAGAAAGTCCATCGCGTCTGGACCGATTCGTGCACGTTTTTTGCCGACATCTCTCTGTTTTGCCTCGCCTATTCGCATTTGTAGAGATTCGTCTTTTTTGGCCACTAGATCACTTCACATCTACTGACTTGCGGCTCATGTTGAGGACCTCAAATTCGCTTACTCCTGCGACTGATCTGATGGTATTCTCTAACAAGTCCATCTGTCCTTCCTTATCATCTAAATCGAACTCTGCCTTTAGAAAGAATAGGCCAAAAGCAAGAGGCTCTTTAGTGTATTTTCCCATAGCAATGCCGCCTGTGAGTTTTGCAGAGATGTTCTTTGCCAGATCGTCCAGATTGACTTCAGTGCCTTCTGGGAGGATCTTGGTTATCAAAAGTAATCGTGCCATTTTCTATGGTCCTGAAAACTTGCATGAGGTGCATGTGTATGTTCTTGCTGCTTCTCTGCAACTTTGGCATCTCCATACCAAGACTGCGCCACATTCTGGGCACATGAATTTTACACACTTGTCGTTTGGCATGATGTGTTTGTTGCAACAACTGCAGATTGGAAGAGTCAGTGATGTTGACATGTGCTGTCTTTTTTAATATACCATTTATAGCTTCCCAAGTGTTTTTCTGTATTAGTTGAGCAGCTTGCGTATTTCACCACCAAAAATACTCTGAGCAATTTTTAGCGATCCTTTGAGGCCAAGCATTTTTATAATTGCCGATGTATGAAAATCAAAATCGTCATTGCTGGAGATGTCTGATAGCATCTCTGGCGTTATTGCAGAAAAAATCTTGTCTATTGTGGTGTTCTCTAATCTTTCTAGTATTTTTCTAGCAAAGAGCTGCCTTTCAAATTCCTTGCCAAACTTGTCAGTCCAGATCTTTTGGTATGATTTGAGATCTTCCATGTTGTCAGATTCTAGATAGTCCGAGATTGCACGCCCAGCCAAAACCCCACCAACTCCACAAGAATAAATTCCACCCGCAGTAGTTGGTTTTGCCTGGCCTGCGGCATCGCCAACTATTACTGTGCTTTCTTCAACAAAACTATTCAGTGGACCATTAACCCAAATTGGTGCAAAGACTTTGCGTATTGTAGAGTGCTTCCCCTTTTGCTCCAGAAACTTTTCTATTGCAGAAATGGTATTGATTCCTTTTCCTGCAACTCCCACCTTTCCCATTCCGTCCCCTGCAGGTATGACCCAGGAAAAAAAGCCGGGATATTTTTGTGAGTCAAAGTTTACTTCGACTAGGCCTTTGCGGATCCAGTCTGCATAGATCTCATATTGCGCTGACTGTAAAGTGCCTGTCCTGTCTCGCTGAATTATCGATGCAATACCTCTAGCATCGACTAGAATTTTGCAATCAAATGTTCCGGAACTTGTGATTGCCTGATTCTGCTTGAACTCTTTTAGTGCTGTCTTTACTTTGATTTCTGCGCCGTTTTTTTGTGCTTGGTGCGCTATTTGCTTGTCAAGCTCGCGTCTGTTTATCACAATGATATTTTGCTTTTTTGCGTCAATGTCTAGAGTTGTTCCGTTTGGCGATGCAAGTCTTGCACTCTGAATCGACGAGTCTAGCGTTTTAGTAGATGGTATTATGCCCAAGTCCTGCAAGCCAGATGCAGAGACTAGTCCTCCACAATGTTCTGGGGTTCCTATCTCAAAGTCTTCTTCTAGGACCAAAACCGAGTTGCCTGCCTTTGCTATTTCGCGCGCACAAAAAAGGCCTGCCACACTTGCGCCCGCAATTACCACATCGTAATACATTTCGTTGTTTTTTGACATGTTACTCTTTAATTCATTTCGGAATTGATTTGCAAAGTTTTTCAATGCGACATACAAGAGAATGATTATGGGACTAAAGCAAGTCATAGTTGTACGGGCAGACCTTGGGATGGGCAAAGGCAAGATTGCGGCACAAGTGGGTCATGCATGCGTCCTTGGTGCAGAAAATGTTCGCAAGTCACACCCGGATTGGTTTGCCAAGTGGTGGGATGGCCAAGCAAAGATTGTCCTCAAAGTGAATTCCGAATCTGAGCTAGAAACAGTAAAGAGAAATGCAATAGAGATGGGTTTGCCTTGGTCCCAAGTAACGGATGCTGGCCACACGCAAATTGCTCCTGGAACATTTACGTGCATTTCAATTGGACCTGCACCAGAAGAACAAATCGACAAAATTACCTACGAGCTAAAGCTGCTCTGATCCCAGAATAGATATAATGCGGTAAGAAAAAACGACACTTGTGAAGAAAAAAGGAATTGCGGTTGCGGCGTTTTTTGGAGTCATATTACTTACTTCTACTTTGGCACTTGCATTAAATTCCAGTCCGACTATGGAAAATCCTCTCACTAAAACCACCATTACTGGAACTCCTGCAGACAACTTTCCCGACTTGGATAGACCAAAGTTCTGTGGAACAAGCAATGCAAAGTCAAACCAATACGTAACTGAATATAGGATCCCAACAGACTGCACGCAGCCTTTGGCAATCACAACAGATGACTCTGGAATTGTGTATTTTGTTCAGACCAACACGGGCAAAATTGCAAAATTTGATCCAGACACTGAGTACTTTGTAGAATATCCAAATCCCGACTGGCCAGCAGAAGCTCGTTCTATGATGTGGGGAATTGATTATTCATTTGGCAATGTCTGGTATACTGATGATTCATTTGATTCAATTTGGAAGTTCTCAACAATCGATGAAAAATACTCTCGAGTCGGATTTCCAAGCAAAGAAGATGCATTGCCACAACACCTCAAGGTACTGGGCAACCAGGTTATAGTAAACGACTTTTATGAAGGAAAGATAAGTCTGTACGATCACACTCAGACGTCTGATGACACCACATACACGAACATCCCTACACCACTTCCTGGCTCGTTTGTTGGCGGCTTTGATGTGGATTCAAATGGAAACATCTGGTATACAAACTGGATGCTCAGGCAGGGAGGTGCTCTGATAAAATTTGACTATAATCAGTTCTCTGACTTTGTGGCACCAAACACAGGCCAAAATATAACTGTTCTTGATTTCTCAGAAACATTTAATCTGCCTCCTGCAATTGCGGCGCCAAATGGCCTAGCAGTAGATCAAAACGGCAACGTCTGGCTTGCAGATACTGCCAGTAGCAACTTTTACAAATTCACGGAGTCTGACGAATCCTACACAAAATACACAACGCCTAATGCGCCAGCATCGACCTATGGAAATGCAACCGGTGTTATCAAAATGCCAATCAGCCAGCCATATTGGGTGCAAATTGAAGACAATAATCTATACTTTAATGAGCAGGCATCAAACGCTCTGGCAGTCTTTGACATTGAGAATGAAAAACTAGTAGAATATCACGTACCATCCAAGAATCCAAACTGGGGCGACTGTGGTGATAGAACCGATTGTGGAATTGCCCAAGTGTTTGGATTTGATGTAGCAGGGGATAAGATCTGGTTTACCCAATGGGTTGAAAACAAGATTGGTAAAGTAGACCTAGCAAAGCCTCTATCAGTTGACGTTTCTGCATCAACAAAACAACTGGAGATTCCTCGTGGACAGACGGCAACAATTGATGTCATGGTAAGCACTAACCAAAACACCGAGATTCTCACCAAGGCAACATCCGAGTTTTCAGATATTGTAGTAAAGGTGCCAAACTTTGTATCGGGATCACAATCAATTCCAGTCTCTATTGTAACTAGTCAATCTGCACTGCCTGGCACCTACAAGGTGCTGGTATCTGCAAGAACTGCAGACATAACCGTGTCTGAATTTATCACAGTAACCATAACACAGTGATTCCAAAAATAGACTCTGTCATTGGAATTGGACTGTACAGCACAAAATTTGCAGGCTGTGGCGGAAAGATTCGCAGTACAATTGAAGACTTTGCAGTATCTGAGATTCTGAGCAAAAAAACACCGGCGTCACTTTCCGATAGCGGTTATGCCGTGTATCGGCTAACAAAGTCCGGAATTGACACAAACCATGCACTGGAATTAATCTTTAGAAGAACCGGTGCTCGACTTAAGGCGCTAGGCCTCAAAGATGCACATGCGGTGACCACTCAATATGTCTGTTCTATGGCACAGGGAAAGGCAATTCCAAATTATTCTGATTCTAAAATAATACTAGAGCGAATTGGCTTTGCAAAAAAACCACTCTCTGCCAAAGACATGACTGGAAATAACTTTGTCATACGCATATCTGGAGCAAACGATTCCATTGCAAACTTTGCAGAACAAGACAGAATACTGAATTTTTATGGATATCAGAGATTTGGCTCAAAGAGACCAGTAACACACCTAATTGGCAAAGCCTTGGTTCAAAAAAGATTTGCAGAAGCAGTAAACCTTCTTTTGTCGTTTACATCGGAATATAACTCGCAAGAAAACACTGAGCTGCGTAATATTATGTCGGATCCGCAAAACTATTCTCAAGCATTACAAATGATTCCGTCACAAATGGACCTAGAAAAAACAATTCTGCAAGAAATGCTGTCTCACGGGGATCCGCAAAAGGCATTACACAAGCTTCCACTGGGAATCCGAAGACTGTATGTGGAGGCATACCAGTCATACTTGTTCAATCTCACCATAACTGAAGCATACCAATATGGAGAAGATCTCTTTGCACCAAAGCAAGGCGATGTCTGCTTTGATAAAAATGCCAAGCTTGGCAAATATGAAATGGATGATTCCCAGAAACTAGCAATTCCATTGGTTGGCTTTTCTTATTTTAAAAAGACTAGATTTGACTATCACATCTCAAAAATACTGGAACAAGAACAGGTAAAGCCGTCTGACTTTTACCTCAAAGAAATGCAGGAATCCTCCAATGAGGGCGGGTTTCGCAGCGCCGCAATCCAATGTATTGATTATAATGTAAAGTCAGATACGGTGAGTTTTACACTACAACGCGGATCGTTTGCCACGATGGTTATGCGAGAAATAATCAAACCGTCAAACCCACTTGAGGCTGGCTTTTAAAGAATTTAACTGAGTCGTTAACTGATTTTAATAATCATTTAATACTCTAAATCTGAGGCAAGAATCAATCATGCAATATACTGAGATCCCAAGCGGTACACAGGTCTCTATCATAATTCCAACCTATAATGAATCACAAAACATACTCAAAATTCTAAAATCCATCCAGGACAATCTGCCAAAGAACACCAAGGCACAGACAATAGTAGTTGATGACAACTCCCCAGATGGCACGGGCAGGCTAGTCGAAGAATACCTGCAAAATGTCAAAAAGATTGCCAACCATACAATTGAGGTAATTCACAGAAAGACAAAGGACGGCCTGTCCTCCGCAATACTAAAAGGAGTCCAGCTTGCAACTGGAAACACCATAGTGGTAATGGACAGTGACCTATCACACCCTGCAAGTCTTTTGCCAAAGATGATTGATGCGCTAAAGCACCCAAAATACGACATTGTTGTTGCGTCAAGATATGTAACTGGCGGTTCTATTGTTGGCTGGACCAGAAAAAGAAAGCTCCTATCTAGACTTGCGACACTTATTGCAAAGCGAGGCCTTGGCGTTCCAACCAAAGACCCAATGTCTGGCTTTTTTGCATTCAAAAAGCCAATCATACAAGGTCTAAGCTTTGACGCAATTGGCTACAAGATGCTGCTTGAAATCCTAGTCAAGGCAAAAAACGCAAACGTTCTGGAAATTCCGTACACCTTTACAAATAGGGAATTTGGCAAAAGCAAGCTAGATTCTGGGACAATCTTTGACTATCTAAAGGCAGTATGGAAGCTATATCGATACGGAAAAGAGGCAACCCATGAAGAAAAGCGCAAGTCAGTCAGCTTTTTCTCAAAGGCAGGCAGGTTTTATTCAATTGGCGCAATAGGCCTTGCCATAAACTATGGAATCTCATCATTATTTACTGATGTGGTATCAAATCTGTGGTACCTGCATGCAACCATCATTGGCATTGCAGTATCGATGTCTAGCAATTTTGTGCTCAACAAGATCTGGACCTTTGAGGACCGCAACTTTGCACTAAAGCATGCATCAATCCAATATGCCAAATTCATGGGTCTAAGCTCACTGGGCGCTCTGGCGCAGCTTGCAATGGTGTATTTGCTAGTTGATCACAACAAAATGGACTATCCAATAGCATTGGTTCTGGCAGTTGCCACAAGTGCATTATCCAATTTTGTGCTGAATAAAAAACTGACATTCAAAGAAAAAGTCTGGTCTTAATTTCAGAAAGCTAAAATACCTATCCTAGTTAACGGCAAATCGATGATGGATCCAATCTTCATCGTAGCTATAGTATTTTTGGTACTTGGCGGAGCCTTTGGAGGCTATGTTGTGTATCACAAAGAGACCGTCATCAGACCGCTAGAAATCGAAGAACATGAAACAGTGGAAAAAATGACATGTGAAGAGCTAAGAGTAAAGCACGAGGGAGGCCAATACTGGTCATTTAACAACTGGAAGCTTGGAAACACGAAAATTTGCGGATGCCCAAACCCCCCACCACAATGCACAGGTGGCGGCGGACACTAGATGATTTTTATTTTTCAATCATGTTTTAGCAAGTAATGTTTGGCTTTTCTGTATCAAAGGCACCCGAGTTTCCGGACTTTGACTGGCTAAACACCGACTCGCGCCTCTCAATGTCTGGCCTAAGGGGGCATATCGTGGTTTTGGACTTTTGGACGTATTGTTGTATTAACTGCATGCATACGCTGCCCACTCTTGCCAAGCTGGAAAAAAAATACCACGGAAAGCCTGTTATATTCATAGGAGTTCACTCTGGCAAGTTTTTCAGCGAGCAAGAGACAAAAAACGTCCAGTCTGCAGTTTTGCGATATGAGATAGAGCATCCAGTCATTGTGGATAGGCAAATGAAAATCTGGCAAGGCTATGGGGTGCAGGCATGGCCTACCATCATAATTTTAGACCCCAACGGTAATGTGGTGTATCACCAGTCTGGTGAGGGTCAATACGACGTCATTTCCGATACTATTGATGTATTGCTGCAAAAACACGAGCAAAAGGGAACACTTGCAAAACAGTCTCTGTCTATCAAGCCAGCAATTCCACCAAAACAAAACACTCTGTCATTTCCAGGAAAGATATCAATATCAAAGTCAGGCAAAATTGCCATCAGCGATTCTAATCATAATAGAATCCTGATAGTTGATGCTTCTGGAAGCATTTTGCACAAAGTTGGAAGCGGCAAGGCAGGTCTAGTCGACGGTACTTTAGAGTGTGCAGAATTTTTCAGGCCGCAGGGAGTTGCATGGGATGGCGATGTTCTCTTTGTGGCAGACACTGAAAACCATGCGTTGCGCAAAATCGACTTTGCACAAAAAAAGGTCGCAACTGTGGCGGGAACTGGAAGGCAAGGACCATGGCGCTCACCTGGCGGAAAAGGAACAAGCGTTGCAATCAGCTCACCCTGGGATGTGGCATGTCGTGACAATGTGGTTTATGTTGCAATGGCGGGAAACCACCAAATTTGGACATATGATATTACAACAGAAATGATCCTGCCGTTTGCTGGCACCGGCCAAGAAAACATTATTGACGGCCCTGCAAAATCTGCACAGCTTGCACAACCAAGCGGATTGTACATACAGGATGACATTGTGTATTTTGCAGACAGCGAAACCTCTGCAATAAGAAAAATCAATCTAGCAACAAACAATATCGCATCAATTGTGGGCCATGGGCTCTTTGAGTTTGGACACGAGGATGGAGATGTGGACTCGGCATTGTTTCAGCACCCACTTGGTCTTTGTGCCGGAGCTGACACAATATTTGTAGCAGATACGTACAATTCGGCGATTCGAGTAATTGATCTGAGGACAAGCCAAGTCTACACCCTAATTGGCAAGACAGACAAGCAAACTGTTTGCCTGCCTGATAATCCTTCATGCGATATTTTGGCGCTCTATGAGCCTGGCGACGTAGAATTGTATGGGGAAAAACTGTACATTGCAGACACTAACAATCACCTAATCCGAGTCTTTGATCTAAAGACAAATGCGCTGGAGACCCTGGAGATCAAATGACGTAAACTGCCTATGCGTTGATTAGTTGTGTAATGGGCCAAGAAAGCAGTACCATAGAGCAGATCAAGGCAATACCACAAATCAAGACTGCCATGATAACATACGGAGAATACGACATTGTGGCAAAAATAGAGGCAAGAACTTCAGAAGAACTAGCGCAAATCATTTCATTGCAAATAAGGCAAATCCAAAAAATTCGAAGCACTATAACCTTGCACGTAGTCTAGAATGAATAAACAAGAATGTGTCAAACCCGCAAACCATATCCCAGATACGGCAATCCCTATTCCGTAATATATCCAGTCCTTGTTGTAATACATAAACGAGGATTCTGGTCCGACAATTCCTCTTCCTTGAAACTGGAACAACACTCCAAAGACAATCATTGCTATTCCTGCACCGATGACTGTCTTTTTCATCACGGTATGGTGTGTAATTGCATGTGTTAAATGCTGCGCAGATTTGAGAATTTCAAATTAGTTTTAATAACATTTGGCCACACAAATATTCATGAAATCCGTTATAGTTGCAGTAATGTTTGCAGCTGGCTTGCTATTTGTTGGAGCAAACGTCTCCGATGTAGATGCAGCAAAATCCAGCGGAACAAAGAATCAGCAATTTGGGAAAACAGCACAAATCCAGGTCTGCGGAACTCATTTTTGCGAATCTGATCCTTCACTAAAAAAACACGTAGACCATGACAAGAACAGGCCAACCCAAGACGACCTCAATGTGCTCTTTAACCGAATGGACAAGATCCATAAACAACACCAAGGCCAGCTCTTGGACAAATGGCGATTGATGACAAACGCAGAACGCGTCCAGTTTGTCAAGCAGATGAACAAGATGCTTGAATACGTGGAGTCAATCGACATGAGGGAGCACATGAACATGATGAGTCACGACAAGATGATGGGCGATGATGGCATCAAAAAGCACGGCAAAATGAAGCATGACTCTAAGAAGCATGGCTCAGAGATGCTGCATGATTCCAAAAACTGATCCTCTTTTCTTCTTTTTTCAAACATCAAAGAAGTTGATAACTAGACCAAATGATTTTCCGTTCTTTTCTTTAATTTAGCTTTGTTGATGCCAAAAAATGTACAATTGGAGTGCGGATGCATATGGCGAGCGACGCTTTTCCTTTGTCAATCTGATCGTGTTTGCATCTGCGGCATCATCTGCGATATTGTTGTTTTTGGTCTTTTCCCCACAGATTCAAGAGCTGACGCAAAGCACTCCATATCTAATAGAGATGACATATTTTCCGACTGTATTTGTCGGGTTTTTGTTTGGTCTCAAGCTAACAGAGCGGGCAATAATTCCGGCAGAGACGCGCAGTCCAATAAAGCGAGGAATCATCAAGATTTTGCTGTTCTTTTTTATCATTGGAGGCCTGTTCAGCTCGGTTAGCTTTGCGCTAAACGGCGGAATTCACCTGCCGGAAAAATCTTTGCTAGAGTTGGGCCTAGCAGACTGGATAACACAGTTTAGCTCAAACAATGGAGGCCTGACGTTTCTCATAGTGACTAGCATTTCACTGATGGCAGTTGCCACAAAGAGAATCATTGGGCTGCAGGGAATGGTAAACAGCATTTCGACATTTTTTGGCACATTCATCTTCTTTTCAATGGTGGCACTTAGTCTGTCCCACACGGAGCCTTCTGCATCACAAGTATACTTGTACACGTTTTACCATGCAGGAATAATTGGCGGGGCTCTATACAAAATGAACAAGCTCACATCAAATATGAACATGTGGCAAGACTTTGCTAATGGGTATCGTTAGGGATTTGATACTTCCATTGCCTCATCAAGATTGACTGAGAGGTTTTTTCCAGCCTTTTCCTCTTCCTGCTTTAGCTTCATTTCTTCTAGGAACTGCTTGTACTCGAACTGTTTTTCCTTGCTTACCCTGTCTGAATAGAGCACGTCGTCGCCTATTGCCAGATATAGCAATGCGATTACAACCAGCGATGCAGAAACTAGGATCATAGAATAGCCGACTGTTCTGTAGTTGTGAGGATTTTTTTCCTTGGTTTCCATCGTTATTGCCTTGATTTCTGGGCTGATTTATCCTTTTTTAGGTTTTTTGTGCATTTGTGTATGCGCATCGAATTGAACATACAGATCTTTATCATGTGTGATAACTATGCCATAATTCCTGAAGGTTTTGCGGCGCCTCTCAGGATGTTCTTGCCCCGCATTCTCCTTCAGCTTTTTTCGCAAAAGACAAAAACCAACCTTCACTACTGTGTGTGGTGACCATACAAATTCTAAACTACGAGTTTTTGGGGCCAATTATGCTCTCAGAGTGGGGTCCGCCAATGGAGGAGGTTCTGTATCTTGTACTGACAAAAAACAAGGAGACATTTCAGATGCTCTATGTTGGCGAGTCTGGCAAAACAGACGATGCCGGATTTTTTACGAAAAACGAGAAATTCAAGTGCTGGCTTGCGCATTCATCTGAGCAAAACCTGCACCTGTGTATCTATCCAATGTGGGGCTCTGCCCCAGAAGAAAGGCAGAAAATTTTGCACAAAATAGTATCAAAGTATGTTCCGCCTTGTAATACAGATAACACAAATATCGACTAGCCTATCATCATTCCAATGAACTGTCCTTGCTGTGGTGGTATGATGGAAAAGACTCAGGACTTGGGCTCTAGCGTATTGATAAAGTGCAAGGAATGTGGCCTATCTGATACTGTTCTAAAGTGAGTTGGTCTTGTTTTTGACCTCAAAGAGCTGCAATGTTAGCAGGTCTAGTGCCTTTTTTAGGTGGTCAAACTCGTTGATGGAATGAATCTGTCCTTCGACTAGCCTTCGTAGTGCCTTGACTGTGCCCTTTTGGAACTCGTCATGCGCTACTATCTCTAGCGCATTTATCTTTGATAGCATGGCGTCCAGCTCTTTTTTGATTTCGTCTG
>CAYYBJ010000020.1:0-18458 GCA_964470325.1 uncultured Candidatus Nitrosotenuis sp.
AGTTCCACCCAGAATTCAACAGTAGGCCTGGCTATCCGGAAGAGTCCTTTGAGGCCTTTATTCGGGCTTCAGCAAGCTAGGCCTAGATATTTCGTAAATTTTCTGCCTTGAATCACGAATTGAGATTCTCTTTTTGACATATCCCTTGTCCAGCAAATGTCGTAGTGCCAGACGTACTGTTCTGTCTGGGAGCAGGGTCTTTGTAACTAGGTCTCGCTGAGTCATGGACCCTTCAAATTCTAATGTCTTGAGTAATAATTTTGAGCTCGGAGGCATATTTAGCAGATCCTCTGCCAGCTTGACTTTTTTTGTTAATGCAGACACGGCTGTCGAGTCTTTTTTTATCTTGATTACTCTGGCAGAAGGCACAGATTTTGTGCATTCTAGGGTGTTGTTTATCCTAAATCTATCTACACCATCCATTACAACCTCGCAGAACAATCTGGAAGAGACATCATCTATTTCAATTAGGCTGGTATCATGGACAATTAGCGGTCGTCGCGTAATGTCTAGCGAGTTTACAGACACTATACCAAAGACTGGCGAGTCCTGAAATATCATTGGCCCTCCAGCAGACATGGAGTAAGCTGATGAACCAATAGGTGTCGATATTATGACGCCATCACTGGAGTCATGCCAGACTTCCTCATGGTTTACCCGTAATACATGCTCCATTAGCATGGCACTCTTTGATGAAAACACTGCCACATCATTTAGAACAGGATAGATTGACTTACCATCAATTTTGACTGCGATCCTTGAAAACTCGGATATCTCATAGTCTTTCTTTTTTATTCTATTTACAATAGATGAAAACTCCTTGAGGTCTACTTGAGCCAAAAAACCGCTAGATTCGGATTCTCCAACACCCAAAACAGGAACCTGTGCATCTTGGGTTTTGTGAAAATAATTGCGAACTCCTCTGTCTCCACCCGTCACAATGATACAATCAAGGTCTTTTCTAGCCTTGTATCCAACATAGCTAGACGATATTCCATAATCATCAAGAACAGTCTTGATTGTCTTTACTGCAATATCAGTTGGCATAACGCCAGAGATTCCAATTTGCATAATACGACTAGATGTCTGTAAACTTCATTATATTATAATAGTATGAGGCATTAGTTTGCGTTGCCCCCCTTGGAGGTATTTTATCCAATCCAACTTCTTTTGATTCAAGAGCTGCCTGTGCAGCACCACCTGCAAAGCTTAGCGCCCATAATGCATCTTTTTCTTTGAGTACAGTACAGCAATATGTAGCGGTAAAAATATCGCCCACTCCGACAGTGTCGTAAATGTCCATGTTTGGTAGCGTTATGGAATATTGCTTGTTTTTGTAAAATAATGATACTTCGCGCTTGTTCGTGTATAGCAAGTGTTCAACTTTTTTGTGGAGCAGTTTTGCGCCTTCAATTCCCTCGACTCCAGTCAGATGATGGACTTCGTTTGGATCTGACTTGAGAACAGTGATCCCATCAAGGTTTAGATTTGTTCTCTCAAATGACACTAGTCCATCTGGGCCCTTCCTTCGCAGGAATCCCTGCGGGTCCAGCGCCACTAGTTTTGCATCAGATTTTAGCTTCTCTAGTGTTTCTGTAGATATTTCATCAAAAACAGGACTGATCAGAATTCCATCAGCATTGGTTTTAGTATAATCAATACCGTCGCAAATATTTTTTATCCATAAAGTACGGTCTGCACCAACAATATCCAGTCGGAATCGCGTCGTATTTTTTTGCGATTGGGCATTATCAAATTTTATTTTATTTTTTCTCAAATATTCTGCATTGGTATAGTCTGGGCCAAATTTTGTGTACAATTCCACATCGAAGTCAAAGTTTCTTGCGGCAACACCGCAATAACACGCAGGCCCACCAGGCCTCTCATAGACATTGCCATTGATATTTATCTCATCTATAGTACAATGTGAAAAGATGCCAAGATTCATTGCGTGGCCTCATTATGGTGCGGATTTAGTTTTTTGCTTTTGAAGACAGTCAGGACAGATAATCTGTCCTCTCTCGATTACCAACTTGACATTTGATCTTAGGCAGAAGTGGCACAGGCCTCGCATCACAGTAGAGTATGCCGAACTAGAATAAATTTAGATCTAGTAATCTTAGAAAAGGAGATATTCCAAGCGCAGTCGATCAAAGCCGTGAGAAAACCAATTCCGGTAACCTTGGACAAAAAGCTAGTATCGCTAGTCATGACAGTCTCTTTAATCGGAATAGGTGTGACAATCTTCTTTTCATTTCATTATGCTACCATAATTCTAGGTGAGCGGGCCATAAACCAGCTCATAGGCGAAACTGCAATTCGAGGTAGCGCAGTAGAAGGAGTGATGAAATCAAAGATTCAGGAAATGCAAGTAATTACCACAAACCCGATGATAAGGATGCTTACTGCTGAGCTAAATCCAATTGAAGAACCAAACATCCTAGCGGAAGCAATTGCTCAAAAAAGAATGGACTATCTAATTGAGGTGCAAGCATTTGAGGCAAGTATTGGCGGCCTAGATGATCTGGAAAATGTAGAAATAATTGGAATTGATGGGGAACGACTCTTTGCTTTGGTCAATACAAAAACCCAAAAGAATTACCTGTCAGACCCAACATTCATTCGAGGTACCAAGGAACCATTTACCCAAATCATACTAGGTAAGGACAATAAAAGAAAAATCGTCACTGCAGCTCCAATTTTTGAGAAACCAAAAGATGAATCCCCAATCGGAGTTGGAATCATTACAGCAAATACTAAACTAATTGACAGTGTATTACTAAACAGAAAGGGCCTAGGACAATCAGGCGAATCATATCTTGTAAATTTGGATGGCTATATGGTATCAGAGTCAAGATTCATTCCTAATGCACCATTTACACAAAAGGTAAACACTATACCACTTGAGCATTGCCTTGCAGATGGGCAGATCTATTATGGTACACACCTTGATTACCGAGGAATACCGGTTCTTGGCGCATCAAACTGCCTGAAAAGTTTTGGCCTAAGCACAATAGTAGAAATTGACGAAGCCGAAGTCTTTGAGCCAGTAGCTGACCTTCGTGACAAAATCATAGTCCTAGGAGCCATCATAACCATAATCGTTGGAGTTGCTACATATTTCCTATCCAAGCTCATATCAAAGTCACTAATCAAGCTCAAAAATGCAGCAAACCAAGTAGCAAACGGTGATTTCAACGTCAGAACAAACATCAAAACTGACGACGAGATTGGCCAGCTCTCGCACTCCTTTGACCAGATGGCAGAGCAAATTCAGGACTCATTACTCAAAATCAAAGAGCGAGAAGATATAATCAAGCAACAAAAGGATATTTTGCTCCAGTTCTCTCAGTATAGCTCCAATTATTGCGTCTGCTTTGTAGATATTGTTGGCTCGACAAAACTTACTGCCAAGCTATCTGATATGGAGACTAGCAAGTTTTATTCAATATTTCTCAATTCTGCGGCAACTACAATTACTCAAAACCACGGAGTTGTAGTCAAAAACATTGGCGATGCGTTATTGTATTATTTCCCAAAGACAGATTCTGATGAGCAGGGACCGTTTGAGGAAATGCTTCACTGTTGCATGAATCTAATCGAAGCTAGAACCACAATCAACAAGACGTTAACTACAGAAAACTTGCCTGAGGTTAGCTACAGAATCTCTGCAATGTTTGGCCCAGTTCGTGTTGCCATAGTTGCAACATCTGCAATTGATGATATTTTTGGCTCTACGGTAAACACTTGCTCCAAGATAAATTCGCTTGCAAAACCAAACACACTAGTAATTGGAGAATCACTGTACCAAAAAGTCAAGCAAATCAAAGGATACAAGTTTGAAAAAGTATCAGATTACACAATAGATGCAGAAAACAAGTTTGCGGTGTATCTGGTATCAAAATAATCACATCAAGATTATAAAGAGGCACTCGGAAGGGAGAACCATGCCATTAAAGCGCGCAAGCAGAGGACGACGAAAGGGCGGAAAAGGCTCATCAGACCGAATCCAATGCACAAACTGCGGCGCAACAGTACCAAAAGACAAGGCAAAAAAGGTCACATCAAGACTAAACCTAGTAGAGGCCTCACTTGCTAAAGAGCTTCGAGCACAAGGAGCATACATTGCATCTCCAAAGGTTCTCAAATGGTATTGTGTATCATGTGCAATTCACTTTGGCATCCTAAAGATTAGATCTGCCGATTCCAGACGCCAGACAGGCAAGCTGTACTAGTCTTCTTTGATGTTTTTGCTGGTAACTATAATTCTCTGAATGAATGTAATTCCGGCTATTACAATAACAATCCCTACTGCATACGGCATCAACCCCGGAATCATGCCAATTATCGCAATTACTAACAGTCTTTCTGCTCGCTCGCCAATTCCTATTCCCTGCAATTTTATACCAAGGGATTCTGCGCGAGATCTTGCATAGCTAACCAATAATGACAGCGTGATTGCAAGCAAGATCCAGATTGGCTCGGCAAATCCGCCAACCAATAACCCTGCAAAGATTGCAACCTCGGCGATTTTGTCAAATACAGAATCTAGGAATCCCCCCTTTTTTGAAACCTTTTTTGTGTATCGTGCCACCTGCCCATCCACAATATCAAAAAATCCAGAAACCAAAAGCAAAACACCGCCAATTATTGCGGCAGAAAACCACGGGGAAATGTACTGATTCAGGCCATATGACATAGCAGACAAAAACGCAAAGACGAGGCCAATCCCCGTCCAGAAATTAGGCGACAGTCCAGTAGAGCCGAATTTTGCGCCGATTTTTTCCAGTGTCGGTTTTAGCGAGTCTCGGAAATTATTTAGCAATGTCGATGAAATGATTTGGAGTCTATTTAAAATTCATGGCAACCATTGTAGAGAGAAGCTTGGCTGCAAGCGATGCCGTGGCACCATTATCATATGTCGGATTTAGCTCCACCACATCCAAAACAGAAATCTTGCTACCTTGCATTGCATAAATCATGTCAAATAATTCACGAGAGGTAATTCCCACTGCCTCTGGGTTGCCAACGCCAGGCGCAAATGCCGGGTCTAGGACATCTAGATCAACGCTGACATAGGTCTTGTCAAATGTGGATAATGCATCCTTTACCATCTTTGGTCCTTTGCCATCGCGAATGTCCCTGTCAGTGATAGTATGAATCTTGTTTTCCTTCAAAAATGCAAGCTCTTCTTTGACAAAAGAGCGGGCGCCAACATGTATGATCTTGTCAGCTCCCTTTTTTTCTACCACCCTTCTAAGATATGACGCATGAGAGTATTGTTCTCCTGCATATCCGTCTCGCAAATCATAATGCGCGTCAAATACGATGTAGCCAGTTTCCTTTGGAACGCTCATGTATGTTCCATAAGTAAGCGAGTGTTCTCCTCCAAGAATGATTAGTAACCTGTCCTTTTTTGTAAGCTCGGCAGTAAGTCTGCCAACCATATCCAACATGTCTTCTACATTTGCAGTATGCATTGCATTACCCAAGTCTTCAATTGCAACACCTTCTAGATTAACTCCCAAGTCAGGATGGAAAATTTCTATATTGTTAAAGGCCTTGCGGATTGCATCGGGACCAAACCTGCATCCTGGTTTGTAAGAATGTGTAGAATCAAACGGTATTCCATATACAGTGGCAACTGGTGCCTTGTCTTCTCCAGGACTGATAATTAGCGGATCTTTATTCAGATACAAGTCCAGATAGCTCATCACTTTTCCACAAAAACCACTAGAAAATAAATGAATACTATACTATGATTTTTTGGCCAGATTCTTTGAATTGTTTTTCTACTTTTTTTACCAGTCCGTCGGAGCTAAACGGCTTTTCAACAAATTGAACCTTTTTGCTCCACCCAAGATCGGCAATCTTGGATTCCACCTCATCTCCAAAGCTGCTAATAAAACAAATGTTCTGGTTTGGGTTTTGCTCTAAAATCTCCTTTGCCGCATCCAATCCATTCTTTTTTGGCATGCCATAATCCAAAATCACCATATCATACGATTGAGGATTAGCACAATACACATCTAGACACTCTTGGCCATCAAATGTGAGCTGAACTTGGTGCCCCTTTGACTGGAATATCTCTTGGTACAATACCTCATATGCAACACTGTCTTCTGCAACCAAGATCCTCATAATGATGAAGTTCATACTTGGCTCTAATCTAGTTAGGGATGTCCAAAGCAAACAAACAGCGAATCAGACCATTATTTGTGGTCTTTTTGATAAATGACGAGGCAAGTTCAGCTTGGTAAACGGTTTGTCCTTTGTCTGGGCTTTGATTTCTGACACAAACTCATCAAATGACAAATCCTGTACATTTCCTGTCTTTCTGTTTCTAATTGACAGTGTGGATTTTCCTATCTCTTTTTCTCCAATTACCAGAGTGTATTGAATCCAGTCTGTTTCAGATTCTCGGATTCGCTTGCCAAGAGTTTCGTTTCTATCATCAATATCTACTCTAATATCCCTTGCACTAAGCTTGTCTGCCAGATCCTCGCAGTGCTTGACAAAGTCCTCCTTTAGTGGGATGATTCGCACCTGTGTTGGCGCAAGCCATAGTGGAAATTGCGCCTTTCTTCCCTCTTTTTGATCCAAAGCTGCTTTTTCCAGTAATGCATAGATTACTCGCTCTATTGCGCCGCTAGGAGAATTGTGCAGAATAATTGGATGATGCGGAGTGTTGGATTCATCAAAATATCGAATTCCGTATCGCGCACCATTTTCCACATCTATTTGATCAGTAGACAAAGCTGATGCTTTTCCTAAATTATCAATATAGTTGAATTCCCATTTTAGGACAAAATAGAAAAATCTCTCCTTCCACATTTCTACCAGTACTGGTTTTCCCATCTTTTTGACCAATTCTTCAATGTAGTTCTTGTTCTCATTGTAAAATTCCTCTGTGAATCTAATTGCCATTTCGTAATCAGCCTCGTCAATTCCGACTTCTTTGAGGACATGGCGTGACAAATCAAATCGCTTTCTAAATTCCTCTACTGCCTGTGGAATGTCGGTGCAAAATGCATGGCAGTCAGGCATCGTAAATGCTCGCAGTCTTCGCAGTCCCACCAGCTCGCCAGATTGCTCTCGCCTAAAGCTGTAACGCGTCAACTCGTAGAGCTTCATTGGCATGTTCTTGTATGAGATTTGAAAATCATTTGCCATGAGAAACTGACCAAAACAGGCTGCAAATCTCAAAAACAATTGTTTTCCTTCGGTGTTAATGTTGTACTGGCGCGCAGGGAATCGGTTAAAGTAGCTCTCCATGCTTGGATGGTGCGAATCATACATGATTGGCGTCTCTACTTCCAGCCCTCCGTATTCTTTGACCTGGTCTGTCACAAATCTCTCAAGCAAGGACTTGATCAGACGACCATTTGGATAAAATCTCATATTGCCTGAGTCTGACGCTGGCTCGTAATCGGCCATTGCCATCTTTTTCATCAGCTTAACATGTGGTGGTGGCTCATCGACTGCTCTTTTCTTTGCCGCCTCGTATTTTGCCAAGATTTCCAATTTTTCGTGTTTTGCAAAGTTGAACTTGTCAACTTCAGTCAGGGTGCCATCTGGCGATAAAATGTACCAAAATGATTTGATTTTAGATTCTGACTTTAGTGCCTCTGATGCCTGGCCTTCATCATCATGAGTATGACCATGGCCTGCCAAATCCTTTGAGAAAACCTTGGAGCTTTCTGCCAGAGGATGGCCCTTTACTTTGACATTGTATGATTTGGTCCATCCAAATGGGGCATGGGACACTTCAAGGTCCGATGCCAGAGACTCCATTTCTTTGAGCAACGATAACGCAGTGTTTGGAGATGCAAGATTTGATGATAAATGCGCATACGGGTATAGCAATAGTTTTTTGCATCCGACTTTGCCCATACTGGTTTTGATTTCGGCAATTGCCTTTTGAGCTATTTCGGAATCATCACCATTTTCTATTGCCACAAAGACGACTACTACTTCTTCTAGTTTTTTTGGTTCTGGCGTTATCTCTTCTGCAGACTTTATCTCTTTTTTAGTAGGATTGTACTCGATGCTGTCACAGTGTAGTTGCAGTATTCGCACAATTGGAACAACTTGGATTTATTGAATTAAGTGTTACGACAAAAAAGGAGAAGATAGTGCGATCTATTTTACTATCATTACTGGCGCATCGGCTTTGTGAAGCACGTAATTAGACACACTTCCCAAAAAGAGCTCCTTTCCTGCACCTCTTCCGCGAGAACCAATCACTATGAGATCATAGTCACCATCTTTAGCAAGTCTTGCTATTTTTTCTCCAGGATTGCCAGAATCCGTCTTTGGCTTGAAACTTACATTGGATCGTGCTGCAAGAGAGGTTGCCTCGATTATGACCTTTTCTGCAAAAGAGATTTCTTTTTTTCTCTGTTGTGGATTGAATCGTATTGCTTCTCTTGGGTTCACGTTTACAACATACAGTCCAGTTATTGTTGCGCCTGCAGGTTGTGCAATAGAAATTGCTTTTCTTAGGCCACGTAACGAGTTATCAGAGCCATCAAGTGGAACCAGTATTTTTTGAATCTTGTCTGCCATAAAACAAATTATCCAAATTTTATTTATAATAAATTCGACAATTATCAGAATTGATTGTAACTATTTGGATTGTAATGCAATAACGGAACGCAAAATTATGCTAGATAGTCCAAGGTTGTTCATAAGAAAGCTTGCCGCTCGCCCTAGTGCATTCTCGCCCCTAAACCCCTCATCATAAATCATCTCTACTTCTCCCTGATCAGTCTCAACAAGCGAGGTAATCAGAGAATAATCCCCCAGTTTTGCATCCTTTTTTTCCACAAACAGTCGCAGCGAGATTTTTTTTATGACAAAGCCTTGCTCTTTGAAATTTCCAGACTCTACTAATATCACAATATCATCAGGATCTCGATTAATTCTGTTAGGATTTGTCATGTCAACAATTTTCATTGCTAGACATTTTGTTTACAATAATTATTTTAGTATTATCAAGACAAAAAACAGCTCAAAATTAACAGAAAGTACTAGAATCTATCGAATCTAGCTCTCTCCAAGTCACGGTCGTCCTTGGTCTCCTTTTTCCATTCTTTATAGTGTTCTTTACACAAAATCGCCTTTTTTGAAGAGGTGTTGAGTCGCAATCCGGCGTTTTCTACCTTGGAGGAGTTCAAGGATCGTGCGCCATCATTGGAGCACCCATCAACATTGCATTTTGCACCTTTAGATACAATGCCCATGTGAACCATTCCATTCGATATTATTTATAGTTGCAAACCAAATTAGCAAGGTTTTTGTCAAAAACGGAGAAAAGCCAGTAGGAGTAATCAGCGATAAAGACATTATTCGATTTTTATACATTGATAGAAGCAGAAGAAAGCTAAATGAGATTTTTGCATCAGAAATTATGAATCAGATCTGCTTTGTGGTAGATTCCATGACATGCCCCCAGGCAGCCCAAATGATGATGATAAATCAAATTAGCTCCCTTGGAATTGGCTCAAAAGACAAGCTGGAAGGAATCATAACAAAAAGCGACATGATCAAGTACTTTGTTTCAGTAGACTCGGGAACAAGCAAGGTATCGGATTACATGACTGTGAGCTTTTTTGCAGAACCGCATCACTCCAAAATACATGATATCCTCAAAAAAATGGTCACGTGTGATATTTCACGCATAGTTGTGACCGATAGTGATTCTCCCGTAGGAATTATAACAAATGGTGATATTTTCCGAATCAGTCTTGCAACGGATAAGCTGAGTATAGTTCATGATCATGCAGATGATGATGGGCTGTGGTCAGAAACAGGCTTTGTTGGCTCGCAAATAACAGCAGAGATAATGACAGAAGGATTAATCACAGTGTCGCCGAGCACATCCATGAGAGAGGCTGCAAGACTTCTGCTAGATGAAAAAATAGACTCACTTGGAGTCAAAAACGACACCGAGATGATCGGAATTCTAAACAAGACAAACGTGCTTCATGCACTGGCGGACCTAAAATGAGCCAAGATTACGAACCATTAATTATGATTGTAGATGATTCTCCATTTACAAGACGTGCAATTAGACCCATAGTTGAGCAAAACCATCTCTCTGAGAAAATCATAGAGGCATCAGATGGAATTGATGCAGTAATCAAGTACAAGGAATTTCATCCAACCCTAGTAACAATGGATGTCTTGATGCCCAAAGCAGACGGCATCCAGGCACTGCGTGCAATAAAAAAGATAGACCCAAACGCCAAGGTGGTAATGGTATCATCAACTGGCAAGGTCCACATTGTACAGGACGCCATGAGAGCAGGCGCCATCGATTACATTCTAAAGCCGTTTGATTCATCCCAGATGGCAATTGCGCTAAGCAAGCACGGAAGAATCTAGTTTTCAGTTCTTTCTAAAATTTTAAATTTTGACTAGTTTTCTGGTTTACCTTCTAGGCTGCGCATCTGGTTTTCATAAATTTTCTGCAGTTTTTTTAGCTCATCAATTTTGAGTTTTTGCTTGTCCAGGTGACTGTTTACCTGCTTGATGTACTGGCTTGTCTCTTCTGCCGTATTGCACAGATCGGTGATTTTCTCATTTACAACGTCCTCAAATGTTTGCGGGCGGGACTCTATGTCCTTGAGATAAATAATTCGCTTTGGCTTTAGAGTCTCATCAAACTCTGGAATTGCAGGGCCTTTTTCTGTAACATATTTTGGTTCATCATCATATCTAGCAAGTCGCTTAAAGTGCTCCTTGGTAATGCGGTTGATGTATCTTCTGGCCATTACAACTTTGCCTGATGTGCAATGATATAGTAAGACTAGTGTGTTTTTTTTTTGCACACACCATACTTTCACATTTGTTCGTTATATCGTTTATAAATGGAGTATTTTGCACCAGACTCATGGGCGGAGCAAAAAAGAAAAGTGCAGCTGCCATGGAAAAATCCCAAGACGATTCCAAGGCTAAAGAGTCCGGAACAAAAAAAGACAGAAAAGACAAGAAAGGAGAAAAGACGGAGCGAAAAGCAGAGAACACTGTCATTCTAGACGAAGAACAAGCACTCAAGCTCATAAAATCAAACAATTACCTCACAATACAAGAACTAGCAAAACAGACAGGAGTCAAGATCTCTGCTGCAAATGCATGTCTTGTTGGCCTACTAAAGAAGGGATCAGTAAAACGAGTAGGCGGATTTTCTGGTCACTGGATTTACCAATCAGCCTAGATGCAGCGACATCACATCGCCAGATTTTACATCCTTAAGCGAATCAACGTTGTTCAAAATCTTACCAATTGGCGTCATTGGCTTTGATGTCACTACATCGGATACAAACAAGCAGATGCTAGAGCCAGTAGGCGTAAACGCAATGTCTCCTTTTTTGAATTCCTTTTTCTGTCGCTCTATGCCAGAATTTACCTTGGTCTCAAAGTAGACGATGTTTTGGCCCATTAGGTGGGCATTGCCATCAAGTGGGATGGATCTCATTATAATTCCGACAGTTTTTGGTGAAAGATGACGTTTAAGCTCACAATCCATCTTTGCCTTGCCTTTGATCTCAAGAATTAGCTTTGTAGTTGATACTGTTCCCGCACTCAACACCCAGATAGCGCGAATTGGAATATATAACCGCATTAGAGAGTTTTTTCACTTGTCGGATCCTGAAGAAGTTGAAATAGAAACTCCAGAGGAGATTGAGGAGGAGCCAGAATTTGCCAGACCAGTTGGAGAAGAAATGGCAGAAGACACTACAATGGAAGATGCCATTAATGCTTACAAGAAAATTTTCGAAACTAAAGAATTAACAGAAGACGAGCGAGCAGAGCTTGACAAGAAAATCAAGGAAATGGAGACTCGCGAAATAATCGACATGGACCCAGTACACGTAATATCTGAGATTCCACTGACAAGTAAAGGTAAAATCGCAATCGGTCCGCCAAATCTGACCCGATTTGAAAAGGCAAGAATCCTAGGCGCCCGCGCACTACAATTATCACAGGGAGCACCGCCATTCATTGCAATTCCTGCAGATGCCAGAACGTCATTAGACATAGCACTAAAAGAGCTGGAAGATTATGCAATCCCAATTGTCATAAAAAGAAAACTGCCAAACGGAGATTATCAAAACATCCCAATTGATTATTTTAACTAGTGGATGAATCGTCGACAAAACTTAATAGAATAAATTTTTTGGAAGAACTGAATGATTAGTATGGAAGAGACAAAACAGATCGCACAACATCCACCATACACCTATTTTGTAAGAAATGACCCAATAATGCCGGCAGCATTGGATGTATTTACAATAATCAACAAACATGGAAAAGCAATACTATTAGCAAAAGGCCTCAACATCCCATCTGCCGTCGCCATTGCAAATATCATAGTAGAAAAAATGCTTCACAAGTTATCCAAGCTGGACCATATCAAGCTAGACTCTGAAAGTGAGTTTGGCAAAAGAATGGTATCTACAATAGAAATTTCTATTTCAAAGACCTAGTAGACTGAACCAGGTCCCTTTAGCAGCATGTTTTCGCATTCTTTGCAGATTGCCTCATCAATGTTTGATTCTAGTTTGTGGTGAATCTCACATATCAGCAGACTGGATTTGATATAATTGCAAAGGCTGATAAATTTTGCCAAACTTGATGGGGTATATGCCATATCTGAGGATAACCTATCAGATAATTCGTTAATCATCTCAGAGACCTGTTTGTCGGAAACTAGCTTTTCGATCAATTTTGGATCACCGCGTGTTCCACGAATATAGTTGCTAATTGCTGCCTGTGTTACTCCAAGCATCCGCGATATTTCGTCTTCGCGAACCTTGTGATCTTCTGCTAGTTTTTTTGCTAAAATTGCGCGCAACGCCGGGATTAGCGTCTTTGATTCTATTTCCGCAGGAAGTAACATTATGCAAAAGTCCTTGTCTAATCTATTTAAAGTTAACAATGAATTTTACAAAATTTTCAATCAAGAATTTTTGCATTGGAACTAGCTTCAGCTAATCGCAAAAACCTTAATTGATTTTTTTATATCAAAAAGGAATGCAAACAATTTTGGATGTTTTAGCTAATGCGACAAGAAAATGCACTGCAAAACATTTGGCACTATCTGGTGGCCTAGATAGCACCATATTGGCATATCTACTTAGAGATAGAAAACCAAATTGCATATCAATAATATCCAAAGACCATACAGCAACCGATCTTACATATTCGCAAATGGCCGCAAAAGAGTTTGGTCTGGACCTATCCATCCACACCTATGATATACAACAAATCCTAGATGCCATAGAGGATACAATTAGGATTCTGGGCAATTTCAACGACATTGAAATCAGAAATAACATAGTGCCATACCTAGCAATATTGGAAGTAAAAAGACAGGGATTTGACAGAATCATAACAGGCGATGGAGCAGACGAATTGTTTGCAGGATATAATTTTCTAGTATCAAAATCAGATTCTGAATTAAAATCAGACTTGGCAAGAATTGCAAAAATAATGCACTTTCCCTCACAGAAAATAGGAAAATCACTGGGCATCACAGTTGAATCTCCATTCTGTGATTATACAGTGATGAAGTTTGCAAAAGAGCTGCCAGCATCCAAGCTTGTAGGCATTCATGACGGCAAAAAGTTTGGTAAATTCACTCTAAGAAAGTCATTTGAAGGATTAATTCCGCACGCAATCGCATGGCGCCAAAAATCCCCAATGCAGGAAGGCGCAGGAACACAAGGACTAACCGAGTTTTTTGATGGCACCATACCAGACGAGATCTTTTTCCAAAAACTAAGGAAAATCAAATCTCAGGACAATGTCATAATTCGAACCAAGGAATCACTACATTATTACGAAATATTCAAAAAATACCACACCTTAGATAATTCCAGCCACACCACATCATGCCCAGACTGCCATTACATCATAGAAGAAAATTCTAGATTCTGTAGAATGTGTGGAAGATTTCCAACCTAGTCCTTTTTTGCCCATTTCTTGGGTTTTTTCTTGAAAATTCGCCTGCAACCATTGCAGCAAAAAAAGTATTTTTTTCCATCATGGTCGTACGATACCGCTAGGGATTCATCCATTTCAATTCCACAGACAGGATCTACTGGCACAAGTAATTCGCTGATTGTTTTCTATTTATACATTAAGAGATCTGCATCATGATTGATTTTATCTCATCAGTTGTTTTTGCAACCATAATGTCCGAGCGAAATTTCGCGCCATGGACTAGTCCCTTTGTAAAACGCATTGCTTGTTGACGAATGTTTGCAAGTTTGATTTTGTATTGTGATGCATAATCCAAATACTTGCAAAACATTTCTGTTTTGGATTTTTGTGAGTATTTCTTGTATGCTCCAGTTTTCAAATAATCGTTTATCTGCTCAAACAAGAACGGATTTCCCATTGCGCCACGGCCAATCATGATATAGTCACAGCCAGTTTCATCTAGCATTTTTTTGGCTAGCTCTGGTGTTGTTACATCACCATTACCAACAACAGGAATGTCCACTGTTTGCTTTAGCTGTTTTATGAGAGACCAGTCAGATTCTCCTGAATATTTCTGACTGACAGTCCTTGCATGCAGTGTGATCATTTGTATTCCTGCGCGTTCCGCTACATGCGCAATGTCCTTGAATACCAAGTTGTCATCAACTCCTGCACGCATTTTTAATGTGACTGGTTTGTCGGTAGATTTAACCAGCGTCTCTAGGATTTTCTGAGTAAGGGTGAGGTTTTGCAATAATGCACCACCTGCCATTTGCTGTGTAATGTGCGGTGCAGGACACCCCATGTTATAGTCAATAACATCAAAGTACGGCTCGACTATTTTGACTGCTTTTTGTAGTGAATCAATATCAGAGCCAAACAACTGCACGCCAAGCGGTCGCTCTTTGTTGGAATATTCAATAAATTCCGAAATGTCTTGGTTTTGTGATTTTAGCTGTTTTTCCTTGGCAATTATAGCATGTATGCTAGTAAGTTCAGTCACCACTAGGCCTGCGCCCATTTCTTTGCAGAGCAATCGTAGTGCAGGATCACTGACTCCTGCCATTGGCGCCAAAAATGCGCGGCTGGAAAACACAGGTAACATGATTTTTGCCATTTTAGATCTTATATAAAATCAAGCAAACCATTTCGTTCATCCCAAACACACCAACAAAGATACCCATTATTCCACACAAAACAGTAAATGAATCACAAGGGCCTAACATTTTGGTACAATACTGCACTGATAACATTTGGTGTAGTAGCACTAGGAATTACATGGTCCGTTATGAGCTCAGGCTTTACATCAAGTGATGTAATGAAAGAGGTTGTAGAAGAAGCAGTACAAGACTCGGCAAATAACTTGCAAGTGATAGGCAAAATTACCGCATCAGCTGACATTTCAGATTCAAAAATAAAGGCAACATCAACTCCAATTACTGCTACGACTACTGGACTAGTAGATTTGAGGACACAAAATGTCAAAGTCATCTACAAAATTGTCAAGCTTGGAAGCTATGAAATTAGCTATGATAATATCTACACTGGAATGATGAAGGATTCCGCATCATCTCTATCTGACGCGCTAGCAAAAGCAAAGGAACAAGGATTAATTTCCGCAAACCCAAATCTAGATGAAAAGCCAGACACCACATCGGCGTTTGTCTATTGGGTTATAGACCAAAACAACGACGTATTTTTAGAAAATAACGAGATTGCAAATCTGGTCGTGGTGTATTCAGACAAGGACAGGCCAACATCTGGCGAATTCATCAAGCTCCAAGTAGAGGAAAGTGAAGGAATGTTACTAGACATTCAAAGAACCATACCCACCGTATCTGGCACTGTAGTTGACCTTGGTGGAAAAATAAAGAACTAGCTGGAAAACTTTTTGACTAAATCAGAGAACTCTTGGCCTGACAAAGGTGGAATTTTCATTATTTGCAAGTTTTGGTCAACATGACTCTGTGTCTTTTGCCCAATTAATGGTGCCAGTACGCCCGGAGTTGAGCGAATAAACTGCAGGCAACGCAGAGATGCTTGAGAAATATTGCCAAACTCTGGAATTGTGCCGGGCGCAAGCAGTCTCCCCTGCATCAGAGGAACACTGGTAAAGACGCCAATTCCAAGTGATATTGCAGCATCTAAAACCGATACACCATTGCCAGAGATTTGCTGTGACTTTAGCATAAATGCCTGATCATAATACAAATTGTATGGCAATTGGATGAACCTAAATCCGTGGTTCTGCCCGCCTGCCTTTTTTGCCAATTCTACCGTATCATACAATGACAAATAGTGTGGATTGTCTTTTGGAACACGATAGCATTCCCATGTTGCCATGCCATAATATCGTATTTTGCCTTCTTGCCGCATTTTCTCATAAAATACAAAGACTGATTCCAGATTTTGCAAGAACTGCTGGCGCGAAATGTCTGGCTGACCCTCAACTGCATTGTGCAAATACATCAAGTCAATACACTCTAGGCCCAAATTTTTTAGACTACGATTTAGCTGGTCCTGCAGATATGATACAGTCATGCAATGATATCCAGATGAAATGTCATTTGCTTGTATGACACCAGATTTTGCATATTCACGCTGCACATATGCCCAAAAGTCTTCCTTTACATCGCCATCATTTGTGACATAGCCGTTTTTTGTGCTCACAAAGATCTGGTCTCGGGTTATTTTGTCCGATGATATCAACGAGGCAATTGCCTTTCCTACAGAGCGCTCTGCCTTTTGCGCCCGGTAATTAATGGCAGTATCAATTACGTTGATTCCAGATAAGATTGATTTTTTGACTGCTTCTTCTACTAAAACATCAGTTTGAGAGTCAGGATTGCCAAGATATGTTCCAATTCCGACATTAGATAGTGTGAGATTTTGTGCTGTTTTGTAGTTTTGCAAAATTGTGCCGGGTCTTTCTGAGAATTTTTTTGTTCCCTCTGGAGTGGCAAATCCTGCAATCATCATACCCAAATCCAGATTTGTTTGATTTAACTGTTAGTAGCACTAGCCATTATGATACTAATTACAAACAATGCGCCAGTTATTCTAGAATACACTACAGTTGTCTTCATTATTTTAGTAAATTGTATTATCTCATCAAGTGAGCTTTTGATCTTTTTGCGTGCCTGAAATACCAATGGCATGGTAGCAAAAACCATTGCAGAGTGTACTGGCAACAAATTCAAAACAATTCCCAACATTACAAGACCATACACAACACATGGAAACACCACATACAGATTTGCAGCTTGAACCTTACCCAGTACTATGACCAATGTCTTTCGCCCCTTTTGCTTGTCTGCATCATGATCAGGAAATGACGTGATAAACAGCACAAATGCCGACAGCGTTCCTGCAATGATTCCTGCCAAAATGTTTGTAGGCAAAATCTGCTCTGTTTGGATAAACATTGTGCCAAGTACAATCATAGAGCCCTTGATTCCAACAAATATCTCACCTAGGCCGGAATCTACTATTTTTGTCGAGTAAAAATAGATGGACAGGACCGCAAATCCCAAAATTGCAGCAATTATCCAGCCGTGCAACATAACAAAATACACGCCTACAAATGAGCCTAAAATCAGACAAATTATGCCTGCATAGTACACAGTTGATGGTTTGAGCAAGCCTTCTGGCAAGACTCCTGTTCCACCAGAAAATTTTGTCCTTTTTGTTATGGTATCAATTCCTCGTTTGTAATCAGAGTAATCATTTAGAAGATCAACGCTTGCATGCAACAGTATAACGCCACCCATAGTAATTGCCGCAGATGCAACATCTAGTGTCTTTGTCTGCCAGTATGACAGGGCAAGGCCTAGCGATACTGCGATGACTGATGCTAAAAGAAACTTTATTCTAATTACTCTAAACCAGACGGATATATTCATACAAGTGACTCGTCACTTACGCTCAATGGCTTGCGTCCCATAAAGCCGACATCCTTTTCGTGCCAGAATTTTATCTCAGTTTCTCCTTCTTTCCAGCAAAGCCACACATCCTCATCAAATCTCTTGGATGGAAAGTCAAGCAGTCCCTCTTCGACACTTTTAAGCACCACTCCTGAATTTTCGAGATCCTCTATTGCGGCATAGAATTTTGTTACTGCTGAGTTTAGTTGTTTTTTTATTGTGGCATAGTCACCAAGATTAAATGACATGCCCATCTGCGAGTTTAATTGTGCCTCTATCTTTTGCACCTCTGCCTTTTGCTTTTGGAGTTCCTTGAATTTTTGAATCACTGCTGGCAGTGCTGCATTTGCTTCCTGTATTGTGAAATATGTGGGCAACATTTTCAATAAAAAATCTTCATCATTAAAAGGATTGTTGTGCATTTCTCTGCCAACTCAATTTAATTTGATTGTATTTTTGTTAGTTATCTGAGGATTATATTTTTTTGATTCTCTTCTTCACAAAATCATCATTGTACTTTATGTGTAATGCCGGGGGTGGGTT
>CAYYBJ010000021.1:0-18033 GCA_964470325.1 uncultured Candidatus Nitrosotenuis sp.
GGCGCAAGATTCTGATCTACAAAATGGTCAAAAATCGATGGTTTCTACAGGGCCTGAAGATCATATCATTAATTAAAAACGTGTTGCCCGCAAGGCCAGATGATTAGCTAAAATCATTCATGTATTTCCAAATTTGAAAATATGAGCAGACTCGGGGATTCGCACGTCCCAAGTCTTGCTCAGGTTTAACCGCCAAACGGTTAGCTTGCCAATTCTGTCTGATCAGCAATACAATACCGAGTAATTTAGGATTGCGTATGAAAAAGAAGAATTTCCTAGCGTTTTCGTTTTCTTTGGCCAGGTTTGTTTTGACCAGGGATTCGGTGCAGTGCAAATCTCTTCCTAAAGTTGCTCTTGTTGCGAAGACTAGCTATTGTTCCAACTCGCTTTCTTCCTTCAACTTTTGGTGTTTGGCCCTTTACCTTTCCTGCCTTTGTAATAGATCCGTGAGTTGCCATTGTGTATTTTGCTTAAAAATTCGGCTTTAAGAGTTTTACCAGTACTTTGCCTTGACTGTCTCTATGACCTTTTCGTGCTCTCTGCCCTTTCTTCTTGCATATTTTTCCATTGCAGTTAATGGTACCCCGCCCAATGACCTTGCAAGCATGTTAAAGAACTGTTTTTGTATGGATGTCTGGCGTGTTCCAGTCTTGGTCATGAATTTCTGAATTCCATACTTGAAATTGTGCTGCCAAGTCTTGTACATGACACCCAGTTGAGCAGGACTCATCTCGTTGCCAATATTAAAGAATTCTGATTTTTCCAGCAGGCCAATTGGGACAAATGTAAGCGGTGTTGCAGTAAACATGGAATCTGGCTGCTCTCGTTCTAGCTCGCTGATTAGTTGTATGGTCTCCCAAGAATCTTCTGGGGTTTCGTCATTGTCTAGGCCCATGATTAGTGTAAATGCCGGAACCCAGTGGTTCTCATTTAGTGTCTTTACTCCTTCCTTTACTACCCAGTGCCATTCTTCTGGCATGAATGGCGCCAGTTTTCTATCGGCATACTTGCCGATTAGTCTGAGGCTGCCTGTCTCAAATCCACATTGGATTCCAATTAGGTTTGATGCAGAAGCATTAATTATTTTAGAAATGTTTGGAATTAGCTTCTCATCTGCTATTGCGCCTGCCAGTGTTCCGTGTGTCGGGTTGGTGTGTACTACACCAGCATCCATTACAGCCTGGAATAGTTCTTCTAATGCCTCCCTGTTTGGTTCCATCTGCTTGTTGGTTCGAGGATCCATTCCATATACGAAAATATCATCAGAGTGTAGCCATGCGCTACGCATTCCGCCCTTTTTGATGTTGACTTCGATTTCGCGCTTTACTTTTTCTGGTGGATAGTATCGCAAAGCTCTAAGAGTTACATCGCAAAACTTGCATCCACGGCCGCATCCTCTCATTACTTCGATCATTCCGTGCATTGACGGCTCGACAATCTCTGGGATTTCGTCAATTTCCGGCCTGTCCCAGAAATTCACAAATCTTCCGTGGATCTTCCTTCCGTTTCTTTCATATTCTTTGATATCAACTTTGAAGTCACTTCTCTTTCTGAAGGGATTCATGTTTTCAAATTCGCCGTCAATCAGGTAATTAAAAAATCTGCCTGCGTGTCCGTCGATTTCTGGAGCAATTCCGCCTAGCTCGCCTTCCAGTATAGCATAGATTCCAAGCTCTTCGATTTTTTCTGGGTCATAGTTGTACTGCCATGTTCCAGAAGCTCCAGAGATCACCTTGGCGTTGCTTCCGTTCTTTTTCTTGGCTTCAATGATTTTTTTGTGTAAATAGATATTGTAATATTCATCGTACGACATTTGCTTTCTTCCATAGGTAAATGTCATGGTGACTGGGCCCATTCCTAGTGGGTCCATTTCATATGTTCCAACAACTTGGGTTTCAGGACCGATGAACTTTTCCACATGGTCTGGGTGTGCAACTACCACGTCTTCTCTTGCAAAGCCATCACGTAAGAGTCCTGCCTCTACCTTTCGAAGGCCGTATGGCGCATAAGCAGCAACACCATTGTTGTGTGGGATTGGATTGCAGATAAAGTCAAAGAGAATTTTTGGGGTAACCTGATTTTTTAGAATTTTATACCAAAATGATTTGTGATCTCGATGTGGATCTAGTGCTGGCGCGCATCCAAAGAAAGTTGCAAGTGAGATTCCCCTATAGTTAGACATCAGAGTACGGTCTGCTGTCAGTACAATCTTTGGTTTTGCCATTGACGCGTCTCTTTTTTTATTTATTTTAAACCTTTAGGTAGTTTTACGCGGGTGTTTTGGTTTAGTAGTTTTCCAAGATTCCAGATTTGGCGCGATGAGTGTGGCCAAATTCTTTCGAGTTTGCTAGAAATTTTCCATCAAAAATTGTTCCGTCATGACACACAAGCATCTCATCCATACAACAGCTGCCACAGATTCCAATTCCACATTTCATCATTCGCTCAAGTGAGGCCTGAACAAAAATTCCCTTTGAATTTGCAAGTTGGACGATTTTGTGCATCATTATTTCTGGGCCGCATGTGTATACTGCATCAAATTTTGTAGTTTGAACTAGCTTTTCTAAAACATCTGTGACAAATCCCTTTTGTCCGTACGAGCCGTCTTCTGTAGTAACTATCACTTGATGCTTTTTGTCTGAGAGTATCTTGTTTGCAAAGTCCTCAAAGAACACTTCGTCCTTGGATTTTGAACCCATTAATACGGTGACATCGTTTGTTGGTTTGGCAAATTTTGCTAGTCTCATTAGCGGAACAAGACCAGTTCCCCCACCAACTAGAGCGATTTTGCCATCCTTGATGTCAAATGCATTTCCATATGGACCACGGACTCCGATTTGCTGGCCTACCTTTAGGGCATACAGCGCAGTAGATGAAACACCTCGCTTTCGTACAGTAAATGCGGCTTTGCCTTTTTCTTCAGTAATCATTACACTCATTGGCAGCTCATTCACGCCAGGAATCCACACCATTGCAAACTGGCCTGGTAGAACGTTTTCCAGATTTGAATCAGATATTACTATGGTTCGCACAGTTGGAGTCTCGTCTATTATTTTTTCAATTATTCTAATAGATGGAGTCTTAGAAACGCTTTGCAAGGCCTACCATCTCCGAGATTTTTGAATATCCTTTTTTCTTCATGTAATTTGCAATGCCGTCATTGATGTTTCCAAAGACATCAATCCATCCATCACCTATTGCACTGCCCACTTGGATTGCAGATGCTCCCGCAAAGATAAACTCTAGTGCATCCTCCCATGTAGAGACGCCACCGCATCCAATAACTGGAATGTCATACTTTGATGTGATTTCGTAGACGCATCGTACCGCCACTGGCTTGATTGCAGGACCAGACAGTCCGCCAATTTTGTGGCTCAGAATTGGTCTTTGGGTTTCAACATCAATTCCCATTGCACGCAATGTGTTAATTGCAGTAATTGCATCTGCTCCGCCGTCGATTGCAGACTTGACAGTATCTAGATAATTCGTAGTGCCCAGGCCTACTTTGCCAATCACTGGCGCTTTGGCAACGGACTTTACTCTTGATACAATCTTTGTTACTAGCTTTGGATCATCGCCTACTTCGAGTCCGACCTTTTCCACATGTGGGCAAGACAGATTCAGCTCGTATGCCGCAACATTGCAATTATCAAACTGCTTTACCATGAATTCAAACTCGTCTTCAATAGAGCCAACCAGACTAACTATAATCGGTACGTCTTTGTTTTGTTTTATCATATCTGCAAAATATGGAGCGCCTGGATTTGACAGACCAACCGCATTGAGATATCCTCCCTTGATTCCAACTATTGTTGGATTTGGATAGCCCTCCCATGGTTCCTTGCTGAGTGATTTTGACACTACGGCGCCTGCCCCACTGCGATAAATCCTATTGAAAACCTCAAGCGAAATGCCCAAGATTCCCGAGGCAAGCATTGCAGGCCTGCCAAATTTGATTGGGCCAATCGATACAGAAAGGTCAGGCGTCACTTGATTGAGTTGGTTTTGTTGTCTTATAATAGTTGATTTATGGTAGCTTTTTTAATCCGAAGATCAAACCTGCATTGTGTATTTTGTTATAGTAACAGAGCTCGGCATTGTAGTATCAGAAAACAATATGGTTGCAAGATCATTTGCATTTGACAATCCAGCAGCAGAATTTGTAGAAGCAAAAAAAGGCAACCTCAAAAGCAATTCCGTAATTGATTATCTCAGAGGATTAAATTCAGGATTTTTCATAAGCGATGATGCACTGCTGAAGGCGCTCAAAAAAGAATCCCTTGACGTTCAAATGATGGAAGAAAAGCAGCTGGACGAGATCCAAGAAAACAAGCCGCAGATCCTAGTCGATGCGGGCTTTGCAAAAAACATCGGCGATGCCATCTCAAAGCTTAGAGACTTTGCATTATCATTATCTGCATCAAGGGTTACAGAAGTATCGCAAAGCCCGGACCTGCACATAATACAGGCAATCAATGCTTTGGATGAAATGGACGTAATGATTAACGGACTGTCCTCAAGACTGCGAGAATGGTACGGCTTGCACTTTCCAGAGCTTGAAAATATTATAGACAGCATAAACGGCTACGCACAGATAGTGACAGCTGGCAACAGGACTTCACTTTCAGAGAAAGTCTACCAAGAGGCAGGCTTTCCAGATTCCAAGGTACAGATGCTTTCCGTAATTCAGCAAAAAAGCAAGGGCGGAGACATTTCTCCAGAGAATCTGTCCATAGTACAGTCAATAGCAAAACAAATTCTAGACATGGCAAAGGCAAGAAATGCAATTGAGGTCCATATTGAATCACAGATGAAGACAATTGCTCCAAACGTGGCAGCAATTTTGGGCACAGCGGTAGGTGCTAGAATTTTGGCAAAGGCAGGCAGCATCAAAAAACTAGCAACACTTCCAGCCAGTACAATTCAGGTTCTCGGTGCAGAAAAGGCATTATTCAGAGCGCTAAAGACAGGAACCCAGCCACCAAAGCACGGAATTTTGTTCCAGCATCCCATAGTTCATGCAGCCCCAAGATGGCAACGAGGCAAGATGGCTCGAGCCATTGCGTCAAAGGCTGCAATTGCAGCTCGTGTGGACGTGTATGGTGCAGGCCTAAACCAGACATTGCTTGAGAAGCTAAACGTTCGTGTAATAGAGATCGGTGAAAAGTGCAAGGAACCAACAGAACGAGCACCACAACCACAAAGAAAAGTACACCGTGACTTTGGAAGAAGAGACGAATTCGGATCCAGAGATAGAAGACCAGGAAACAGTTTTAGATCTAGAGAGAATAGGCCACGTGAATCAAGGGACGGATTCCGAGGACGAGACGATAAACCACGAGGAGAATTCAGAGAACGATTTGGCTCTCGAGAAGACAGACCTCGCGACAGCTTTAGAAACAAAGATAACTTTAGAGAAGAAAAAGCGCGTGAAAGTTTCAGAGACAGAGATTCCAGACGCGACGGATTTAGATCCAGAGGAGAATCAGACGGCCCTCGCAGAGAATTTAGAGGGGATTCCGGCAAGCGGAAAAAGTTTGGAAAACGAAGATTCTGATTTTATTTGGCTAAGACTAGAAGGCCAAAAAAGACTAGCTACTGAAAATTATGTAGAGGGAAACACAGTATACGGAGAAAAACTCTACAAAAAATCCAAAATCGAATATCGAATCTGGGATCCATTTCGAAGCAAGCTAGCAGCTGCTCTCTATATTGGCCTTGATGTCTTTCCAATTACACAAGGTACAAAGGTTTTGTATCTTGGAGCATCGACTGGCACTACAGTATCACACATATCTGATATTGTAGGCTATAACGGACTGGTTTTTGCAGTAGAGCATGCAAGCAGAGTCGCACGAGATTTTCTAGACAGGGTTGCAAATTTTAGAAAAAATGTTGTGCCGATACTACAGGATGCCAGACACCCAAAACAATACTTTTCGGTGTATGGTAAAGTTGATGTTGTGTATTCTGACATTGCGCAGCCAGACCAAACAGAGATAGCCATAACAAACTGCCGGGCATATCTCAAGGACGGTGGTTACTTGTTTTTAGTAATCAAGACTAGAAGTATAGATGTCACTCAGGCGCCAAAAAACGTAATCCAAGGCGAGATAAAAAAACTCCAAAATAATTTTGAGATCATCCAAGACATGACACTAGAGCCATACGACAAAGACCACGGCCTAGTAATAGCAAAATATCACGCCAAGGGCTGAGACATAATCAGTTTTGCTGGTGCCCAGCTTTTTCGCACAAATTCCGGCAGCTTGTCATTTTTCAAAAACCATTCCCGAACAAATGAAACTGTCTTAGAATCAGATGGATAACCACTGCCAACATGATGTTTCTTTGCAAGATTAGCAATTGCCCTGTCACGCGTTACTTTGGCAAGAATTGAAGCAGCCGATACCACCACAAACCTTGCATCTGCACGGTGATACGACTTGATTTTGCTGTGTGTCATTTTGGCAAGCTCCTTGCCAAACCGAGTCGCATTGACATCACACGAGTCAACATAGGATATGTATGGTTGCAGCTTTGCTATGACTTTTGCCATGTGAACTGACTCTAAATTATTCAGCTTGTGTTGATTTACTGCCACATCAATTTGCCTGGGCGTTGCCTTTGAGATTTGATAGTCATCAACAATCTTGATTATCTGCTTGTATAGTTTTTCTCGCATCTTGGGTGAGAGTTTTTTGGAATCCTTGACTCCGATTTTTTTGAGTTCGGGAATTTTTGATTTTTCTATTGCAATTGCGGCAACAACTAGCGGCCCAACCATAGAGCCACGCCCCGCCTCATCTATACCACAAATCAGCACGAATCTGACTCTGATGCATATTGTATTAAACCATTTTAGATCGAAGTTGATTCACAATAGGGATCATTCTGTGTTGTTAGATATTCAACTCAGACTATGAGTAGTGATTTTTCTAATGGTCCTGTTGTATAGAACCTTGTCATCGTTTTGAAGCGATGGTTCTGCGCATTGACCACATTTTGGGAAAATGATCTCTGCATCATAGGTCACTTCGCCGATGTTTTACCACACCTAAAACAGCTGAGTTGTGTCGTATATGTTCAAGTCGCTAGATATTCGTAAAAATTCCTTAAAAGTACTAGCTGTTTTGTAATACAATAACAGGCACGCATCGACACCAGTACTAGGACTTTATATCCATAAAAAAGAACAATTCCTAATTTGCAGCTAGACCAAATCACAACCATAACAGAGGGAAAAACCCAGATCCTAATCCCAAGAGGCGCACTAGAACAAAAGGTCCCACCTCGAGACATTGCATTTTTCAATCCACGTGCAAAGATGAGCCGCGACTTTTCCATTATTGTATATTCAACATTTTTGAAAAACTTTGAAGGTCAAAAGTCATTTTTGGATGGATTGTCAGGTCTTGGCGCACGTGGATTGCGCGTGGCAAACGAAATACCAGGAACAGAGGTCTTTGTAAACGACCTAAATCCAAGTGCTTTGGAATTATCAAAGAAATCAGCCGAACTCAACAACTTACAAAGCTACCAAATATCAAAAATGGATAGCTGTCAGTTCTTTAACGCATTTTCAAAAAAGGGTAGTCGTGGAGCAATTGTGGATATTGATCCGTTTGGCTCGCCTGCAAAATACATTGACTGCGGGATTCGCGCTACCATCCATAAAGGAATGCTGTCAGTTTCTGCAACAGATCTACAAGTATTGCACGGCTTGTTCAAAGATGCCTGCAAGAAAAAATACCACGGAGTTCCAGTCAAGACAGCATTTAGCAACGAGATCTCTGTCCGCCTAATTTTAGGCCTGATAATTTCTGTTGCCGCAAGGCTAGATATAGAGGCAACACCGGTTTTTGTAGAGACAAACCAACACTATTATCGAGTCTATCTCAGAATTCTAAACAAGCCTGACACGCGAGACGAAATTGGATACGTCATTTATTGTAGAAACTGTGGAAACAGACACACAAATCACACCATGATTTCAAGCTGCTCTTTGTGTTCTGGTACAACAGAGATTGCAGGTCCTCTCTGGACGGGCAAACTCTTTGAGCGGGACTTTGTTGGGCAAATGCTACAAAACATTCCAGAATACGTAGACAAAAAATGCCTAAAGGCAATCCAAAAGGCACATCTAGAATCAGACATGCCTGCCTGCTATTACACCCTAGATGAAATCGCAGAGCGACTCAAGTCAGCCCCCATACCACTGGAGCAAATCATAACTAGATTGCAGCAGGCCGGATTTTCTGCCAGCCCCACCCTGTTTAATCCAACTGGATTTAGAACTGATTGTAAAATAGATAGAATAAAGGAATTATTTTCAGCCTAGGCCATAACCGAGGCAAACATAGTAAAGTTCGCTGCTTGGCTTGCGGCTTGCGTTTGGTTTTTTTAGCTGAACCTTGGCAAATTTCTTTTTGAGATAGTCTCTGAACTCCATTGAATATTCGCCATCAAATACCTTGAATAGGGCATTTCCTTTTTGCGCCAAAACCCGGTCCATTATTTTTGTGCAAGAATAGTTCAGTGAGATTTGCTTTGCATGATCCATTGACCAATGACCAGTGATTTGTGGAGAAATATCGCAGATTACGGCATTTGCTTTGGTACCAAGATATTCCAGTATTTCATCTACAACAGACTCGTCCTCTACGCTTCCCTTGATGAAATGAGCGCCATCCACATCATCCATGTATGATGTGTCAATTCCCACAACACGGCCTTTGTTTCCAGCAAGCTTTACTGCGGCCTGCATCCATCCACCAGGTGCACATCCTAGATCTACTACATTGAACCCAGGACCAATAATTCGATATGAATTGTTTAGCTCTAGTAATTTGTAAGTGGCACGGCTTCTATACCCCTGCTCCTTTGCCATTTTTCTATAATGATCACGTTTTGCGTCTAGTAGCTTCATTGTTCTTTCTTTTTCTTTGGTTTAGAGAGATCATTGATTGACCATTCTTCAATCCACTGGCATGTTCGCGGACTGACTTCGCCGTCAAGTGAACATTTTTGTTCAACAGGACACACCAAGCAGGGTGCATTCTCAATAGAGTCTGTGCTGACAGGAGTTTTTTTGATTTTTAGAACATATGTCCACCTCTTGCTTTCAAGAATTTTTTCACGTGTAATGATTCCCATTCTTTCTAGTTTTAGTGCTAGTCTGGAGCCGTCTCGGCTTGTTAGCTTGAATTTCTTCCATAATTCACTTTGAACTATACCATCCTCATAGTTTGTCAAAAACAGACAAACGCGGTTTGTGAGTTTTTCCATATCGACTTTATCGATTTGAAAATTCTCAATTTCTTCATCAGTTAATTCTTCTTCTAGTTGTTCCTCTAGTGTTTTTTCTGGCTCTTCTTCTTTCTTTTTCTTTTTTTCCTCTTTAGCTACTTCTTTTTTGTCTGCCTTTTTTTCCTTTTTTTCTTTTTTCTTGTCTTCTTTTGCTGTCTTTGCTGCTGATTTTTTTTCTTCCTTTGCTGGCTTGGCCTTTTTTTCTTCTTTTTTCTTGTCTTTTTTAGAATCTTTTTCAGCAGCCTTTTTTGCCATGATGAATCACGTTTGTTTTAGAATATATAACATCGCATTACTGCACGCTGAATTTCTGCGATGTGCTAAGAAACTTGTTCCCATTTTTGTCAAATAACTGCGCCTCCAGCAGATATTGGCCGGCATCAAAGCTTTCTGAGAACTTGTCATTGATTGGTAATGTGCCGGACTCGCCAAAGCATTGATCAAAGAATGCTCCCTGTTTTACTGCCTTTTTCTGGCCTCCAGAAACATCATACACTGTGATGTACAGATCTCCACAATCGTATGCAGGATCATCAACTATTACTTGCGCGCCTGCCTTGTCTGCAGTTGTGTATTGCGCTTGGAGATTCAATATCTCAATAGAGCCACCTTGTGACTCGACAGTATCCCTTGGGCTCTGCAGTGCAGTTCCAAGGACTGCCCCCCCATACACAAATGAGAAAATTATTGGAATTATGAAAATTGCAATGCCTTTTGATGCCATCGTGTGTTTCTCGGCGTCTTGTGTTTTTATATCTATAGCAATTTTTGTGCGTATCACGATGACGAATAAGTTAAATCGTTGCCACCCAAATGTGCGCTAGATGCGATTAAGAAAGTTCCGAGTGCGTGCGTATCGATGCATCCACGATTCTGGCGAGATAAAAGTTGGCGACCTGGCCGCATTTGTTGGTAGAAACGAAAGCGGCAAGACTACAATCTTGCAGGCACTAACCCTCTTGAATAGAGATGAGCGGGTATCAGAGCTTGACTTATGTGATGAGATGACTGAGGAGTTAAAGTCAGAAATAGTCCTAGTAGAGGGTGACTTTCATCTAACAGGTCAGGAAACTAAGCTGATCAAGGAAAGATTCCCACACCTCCCAGAAATCACCAGTATGAGAATCTTTAGGACCAACACCACACCAAGAATCCAGTACGATTTTGGCTCTGTAAAGATAAGCGAAGAAAAAGACAGGGAGCTAAACTCTTGGGAAAATTATACTGAAAAAATTCTAAACTTTATCAGTACAATTCCAAACCACATTCGAATCCAGTTTGACACCAAGTTCTTTGAAGGCCCACCACCAAAGAACAGGGAGACATTTCTAAGCGAGATGACAGTCTTTAATAATTCTCTGAATATGCTAGCAGCTGATGAACCATACATTCTCTCAGAGTGGTCGAGATACTACCAAGAAAGAGAAAAAACCTATGACGAGCTGCTTGTCGGCGCTACAGAGAGAACCGCGCTAGAAAATTTTATCTTGGAACACTTGCACCCAAGGTTTGTCTATTTTTCCGACTATAAGAAAATCTATGGCAACATAAACCTCGACGAATACATTAAAGAGATACAAAAAATAGAAGGTGCAGGATATGAAGAATTTGATAAGGCAGAGACAGTTCGAAACCTGTTTTATTTAGCAGAGCTAGACACAGACAAGCTAGAAGAGTACAAGTCCAGTCCGCCAAAGCTGATCAAGCTTCTAAACACCGCAAGCCGAAGACTAACTGACAGATTAAACCCAGCATGGAAGGGTGACCCAATCCATGTTGATCTGCGATACAATCCAGGCAACATCATGAGCGTAGTAATTTCTGATGTGCACAAGGATGGAACTGTAACAAACACAGGCCTGCTAAGCAGAAGGGCAGAAGGATTCAAGTGGACATTTTCATTCATTGTTAACTTTGCAGCAGAAACCCAACGAGCGGAGCTCAAAGAAGCTATTCTGTTGTTGGACGAACCTGCACGAAACCTCCACCCAGCACAGCAAATGGGAATATCAGACCTTCTCAAGAATTTGGCAGGTTCCAACCAAGTCCTATACGCAACACATTCGCCATTTATGATATTTGACTATACTCCAGGAAATCTGCTCGTAGTGGAGCTGGACAAGAGAAAGCACCTAAGCAGGATTCACTATGACTATTGGAATGCAGACGACGCAACACTGATTCCAATCTTGTATGGATTATCGCGAGGACTGGTAGAATCCATCGTAGACAGGGAAATTGGCACCAACTCGAGGCCGGTAATCATAGTAGAGACAATGTCGGATGCAATGTTTCTGAATTCATTTGACAAGTTCCTAGAAGACCCAAACATTTCGATGAACCCACTAAATGTTGTGGCATCATACAGCAAAAATTCCACCTTGCCACTTGCCATATTTTATCGAAACCACGGCCACAATGTCTTTGTCATACTGGACAACACACTAGAATCAAAAAAGATAGCAGAACAGCTCAAGGCAAACGAATTCACAGACATGCAGATATTGTACCTAGAGCAAGGAGGAAAATCAATTGAATCAATTGAAGACCTAATCATACCAGAAGACTATCTACATGCAGTAAACCAAACCTATGAAATAAAGCTAAGAAAGGAAGGATTTCGAAATCTAACAAAAGAAGAGGTCCTGGCCAGAAACAAAAAGGGAATAATCGAGAGCCTCAGAGACATTTGGTACGAGCACAGAGACGATGGTTGGAACGATTTTGATGTTGAAGAAATTGCAAGATATATCTGTGAAAAAATTGCACTAAAGGAAGCGGATTTCCTATCGGATAAAACCAAGGACCAGTTCCGAGGATTATTCAGATTGATTGCAGAGAGAATACGACAGCACCAAAACGTGACTGCACATGTGGGGCTGACCAAATTCCAGCGAAGCAAGCCCAGATAGCCGCTTAAAGTATTTTACGCCCAAGTCATCGCTAACGCTCAAAAAGAGTAAATAAACAATATTTGTCAAACCAGGTAGATTGCGCGTGAATTATACTATTTTTGCCATTTTAGGAATTTTTGCCCTCTCGATAATTTCAGCATCAAATCTAGCAAGTGCAGATACTGTCGCAAAGAGCACCACATTTGAAAAGACCACGCTACTAGAATTTACAAACAATGACTCATCCCCAGTCCAGACAATAAAGATCTGGCTTGGCAAGGATTCTGGTGCCTTCAAGTCATTCAAGGCAGAAAAGGGCTGGACAGGAGTCAAAAACCCTCAGGGAGTACTAGTCTTTACATCTGAAGAACCACTAGGCACAGGAGAATCTGTAAAGTTTGGAATCAAGACAGAGATTGAAAGTCCTGGTGTAAACTGGAAGACATCAGATACTGCAGGAAATGAACTCTCAATTGGCAAAGTCACGCCAGGCCAAAAGCCAGTAGAACCTACTGCAACATCACCAGATACACCAAAGCCAGTAAGCATGGATGGCGCAATATTCAAAGTAATTCCAGAGTCTCCAAAGACCGGCGACAGCATTAGAATTGTAGGAGAAGGATTTCCAAAGAATGCAAACCTGAATTTCCAAATTAACAATGAAAGTATTGAGGACTTTAGAACTGACGAGAGCGGACGTGTTGTTGGCACATCCAAAATCCCAATAACCATACAGGCAGACAGAGTTGATCTGTCACTTGCAGACTCGCAAGGAAACAAAAAGACAATCAGTATTAGAATTTCTCAGGCAGAGCAAACACCTGCTTCTCCAAATATCAAAAAACTCACAGTCGATAATTTTGTATCACTAGCAGAGCCGGGCCAAAAGGTCGCTGTAAGCGGAACCGGCAAGCCGGGAAGCTCTGTTACCATAACAGGCAAGGACTTGGCAGACAACAAGGAATACCAAGCAGTAGTTTCAGTAGACACTCAAGGAAACTGGAAGTACGAGACAATCATACCTCTAGACGCTCCACTAGGCACAAGAAACATAGAGTTTAGCGACGGTATCGACACCATCACAAAATCCCTTAGCATCTCAATTTCAAAAACAATCAAGATTAGCTCATCCCTTACCAAATACAACCCAGGCGACAAGTTTGTCTTTAATGGAACCGCAAACCCAGGCCAATCACTCCAAATCGTAATCAATGACCCAATAGGAAAAGAAGTCTTTTTTGACATAATTGATTTGAATGAATCTGGTACGGTCAGCTTTGAATACCAAACATCCGCCACATCAACTAAAGGAACCTATGTAGTCTTTGCCACCCAGGAAGATGAGACAGAAATTATACGAGTAGGACTCGGCGAGCTGCCAAGTCCGCAAATCATTGCCAAATTCGACAAGCTAAACTATGCATCATCAGAGACTGCCAAGTTAGCCATCCAGGGTCCTGCAAAATCAACCGTATCCATTTTGATAATCGATCCAAGCGATAAGGTAAAGCTGACAGAGAGCGTCGTGCTTGGAATTGACGGTAGCAAGGACCATGACTTGATCCTAAGTGAATACAAGTCAGGTGTATACACTGCCGTAATCAAGCATCCTCAGTCAGAGACTAGTCTTTCATTTTCTGTAGGACTGCAGACAACCACAGGCAACATCATAATTCAGACAACAAAGGCAGAATACCTTCCAGGAGACAACATTTTGGTTTTGGGCTCTACTAATGCCAACGCAATTTTGACACTAGAAATGTCAGACCCAGACGGCAAAATAATCAAGAAAAAAGACATCTTTTCTGACAAGGAAGGTAAATTCTCTGAGGGAACATTCCGTGTGCCTGGCGATGCAAAGCAAGGACCATGGATGATAAAGGCAAAGAGTGGTGCAAAATTCGCAGATGCAAAATTCACGGTTTCTGGAACTGCATCAAAGACATTCACAGTAAAAACAGACAAGACTACATACAAGGCAGGCGACTATATGACAATTAGCGGTATTGGTTGGGGAAAAACCCAGACAGCAGTCATCAAAATACTTGATTCAAAGAACAACCAGATAACAGAGCTCACCATGAGCACAACAAAGACTGGTGACTTTCAGACATTGTGGCCAGTCCCACAAGGAATGGAGCCAGGCAAATACACTGCCAAGGCAACAGTCGGCGGAGACACTGCAGAAACAACATTTGATCTGCAATAAGTCAGGAAACCCTTTTTATTACTCTGTCAAACCCACAAATTTGTGAATCTTCAAAATATCATAACAGAATATCCAGACTTTCCAAAAAAAGGAATTTTATTTAGAGACATCAGTCCTATTTTGAAAAATCCTTCTGCCATGTCGCATTGCATAGACGAATTTGCAAAACGCTACCACGTAAATGACGTGGATGTTTTTGCAGGAATCGAGTCTCGCGGATTTCCAATCGCATGCGCGTTGGCACTAAGATACAACAAGGGTATGATTATGATTAGAAAGCAGGGCAAGCTCCCAGGCGCCACAGTAAAAAGATCATACACAATTGAATACGGAAAAGCGACAATGGAGATTCAAAAGACGGCAATTAGCAGAGACCAGCGAGTCGTAATTTGTGATGATCTGCTAGCAACAGGTGGCACTGCCAAGGCAGCAGCTGAACTAATCGAAAGACTGGGTGGCCAAGTAACAGGATTTGCCTTCATGGTAGAGCTGACAGAGTTGGATGGAATCAAAAAGATATCAAAATACAGAACAGAATCCCTGGTGAGATACTAGTGGAGCAGGCAGATATTGGGATTTTTGGCGGAACTGGAATTTATGATTCCGGACTGCTAAAGGAAGCCAAAGAAATCACATTTGATACGCCATACGGCAAACCATCAGATAGTATCACAGTTGGAATATTCAAGGGCAAAAAAGTTGCATTCATGCCAAGACATGGCAAAAAGCACACAATACCGCCACACCTAATCAATTATCGAGCAAATATTTGGGCATTCAAGGAAATTGGAATAAAGAGAATAATTGCACCATCGGCAGTTGGCAGCCTCAAAGAAGAGATCGCCCCAGGACATTTTGTTTTACCGAACCAGTTCATCGACTTTACAAAATCGCGCAAGGGAACATTTTCCGATGAGAGTAAAGTGATTCACATTTCCGTTGCAGATCCCTTCTGTCCAGAATTACAATCATCCATATTGCAGGCAGCAAAGGAGCAAAACATTTCTGTTCACAAAAACGCAACCTATGTCTGCATTGAAGGTCCGAGATTTTCAACCAAGGCAGAGTCAAAGTTTTACAAGTCAACTTGTGCAGACATAATTGGCATGACACTTGTGCCAGAATGCCAGCTTGCCAGAGAGGCGCAAATGTGCTATGCGTCAATTTCCACCGTGACGGATTATGATGTTTGGGCAGAAAAACCAGTTACTGCAAAAGAAGTAATTGAAACACTGCACAAAAATGTAGAAAACACAAAGCGACTACTTACATCAATTCCAGATGCAATACCTGAACATCGTGGATGCGCCTGTGCTAAAGCACTAGAAGAAGCCCAATTCTAGGAATCTGCAAACGACTCTTTACTTAGTCCTTCAGGTAATGTGATATTGCCAGAGACTAGGTTCTTTTGGAGTGTGTCAATTACTTCATTGATGTCATAGCCTAGCTTTTGGAGTGCCTTTTCTGTTGTCTTTGAGATTTTGGCACCAATGTTGTGCCCGCCAATTCTGCCAAATGCGATTGCAAAGAACTTGAATGTGTTGGAATCTATGGTAAATGTGCCTGTAATTTTGGCTGCCATCTGGTTGCCCTTTACATTGTTGATGTGAACTGCAACGTCCATTTTTGCACCTAGATTTCTATTGCCTTATTGATATTATCGTCAATTAGAAAGATGGTGTGTTGAGGATCATCTACCTTAAAGTCCTTGACTGGAATCTCTATTATTTTATCGTCAGGATTTTCCACCTTGAGTGTTCCATTTTGCTTTAGTCTAACTAGTTTCCACCTGTCTTTGCCTTTGAATAATTTGCGCACCAGGACAGCCCATTTCTCATCAGGATCAATCTTTGGCATTCCCACATAATCAACAATAGAATCAATTCCGAGCTGTTTTTCTTCGCAAAATCTTTTTTTGCACAATGCACAACGCCAAACATCTACTGATCCTATGGTGCGCGAATCAACATTTACGTTCGTTACCCCAATGTAAGTGATTTCGTGTTTGCATGTCTCGGTGTCAACACTCATTGGATCTTGGCGAGGGGAGGAGCTATTTAGTCCTTGCACGTTCATAGTACACCTCCAAAGCAACACCAATGTTATCAACAATTAGATTTTTTTTAAATTCAATGTTCTCCCTATTGCACATTTTGCGATACATGTTGACTGCAGTAAATCGTGGATGCATTGCCTCAAATTCCGTCTCGGACATGTCAATGAATCCACCAAGTGAAACGAGTTTTTTTGCAATCTTGGTTGTCTGGTCTAGATCAAAGCCTAGATCTGATGCGATTTTTGCAACATCCATTTTGCCGCGTGTTGTGACAAGCAAGAAAACTTTTGCCTCAGCTGGCTCTAACTTTACTTCATGAATCAAGTCGTGCTCTATTTTGTCCAGATTCATCATACTGATGATTCCATTTGAATAATTAAATCTGAACTAGGCCTGATTTACTTTGAACAATTTTTTTGATAGTTTTAGGGTAAAGCCCATGCCAATAAAATGAACGACCACACCGACTATGAGCGAGGTAAATTTGTCCCCAGTAACCATCCAGGACACAAAAAATGCAACAAGTGATGGAACTGTTATTATTGCTCCAATAATAGAGCCTCTCATAAATATTCCCTTCATAGGACTAGGCTTTTTGTCCACAAATGTGGATTTTGTATGCGATAATAAAAATCAAGATTGACGCTATTTCCCAAAAGAGTTTCGTTCGAATCGAACAAAACCCACCTTAATTTCACACCAAAGGAACTCTGTTTATTGAATCGCAAGTACATCAACCGAGACGAAGATGATAAAAACACAGACATCTTTGACAAACAAGACAAAGAGATATTCTTTGAAAAAGATCCTGCAAAAAACTCCACCGCAGGACAACTTGCGGATCTTGGCGACGACATCAAGGATGCAAACAAATACATCAATACGCTAACTAAGCACATTGCCAACCAAAAGTCAAAGATTGACTCTATCAAGAAAATGCAGACTAATTTTGAAAAAGAGCTCGGAATGTTATTGCCAATAGGCAAGCCAATACCTGTTCAGACAAACAAGACAGAGTTCGAATTTCTAGGAAAGGAATTCGAATCGGACAAAATTATCACAGATATTACCGATATTGTTCAAAAACAAGTAGAAAATAGAATCATGGCACTAGAAAGCCAACTACAAGAAGAGCGAAGAAATTCGGATGAATTCAAAATCATTCTAGAGCAAAACCTAAAAAAATTCAATGACATCGAGAAAAACCTCAAGGGGCAAAAATCAGTCCTAGAAGGAGAGGTCAGAGAAAAAACACAGCGATTAATCCAAGCAGAGCGACTATCAGCAATAGGCGAGCTTGCATCAAGGCTTGCACATGATCTCAGAAACCCATTATCGGTGGTAAAGGGAACTGCACAACTAATCAAAATCACAAACAAAAACCTAGACGAAATCACATTAAAGAGAATCGAATTAATTGAAAAGTCAATCTTTCGCATGACTCACCAAATTGACGGGATCCTAGACTATGTCAAAGGTAATCCGATTGTCAAAAAAGAACCATCCTCGCTCAATGAAACTATCATATCTGCCCTGCAAACACTAATGATTCCAACTAATGTGAC
>CAYYBJ010000022.1:0-16798 GCA_964470325.1 uncultured Candidatus Nitrosotenuis sp.
ATTTTGCCCTTTCCTTCATCTCCAAAAAATCCACCAACTACGACAGTCGAAGGCATCATTGGATAAATTTTTGAGCTTTAATTTAAGCCAAGTTATGGAATTGCGATCTAAATTTTTAATGTCCCAGTATGGAATGTCTGCATTGTCGCATCCAAACTTTGCAGGAAACATCATAGTAAATTTGGCAAATCTGCCAGACTTTCTGCGCAAGCCAATTCTCAGAAAAAGAATGGATGAATTCTTTACACTGTCTGCGCCCGATCAAATTGAGATAATCAACAATGCATTAGAGGCAGGCCCCACAATTCCGTTTCCGAACTTTGCCAAGCTTTTTGCAACTTGGCTAGAGATCTTGGCCGTAATGTCCGAGGAGAAACGAATTGGCCTAGCATCGGCATATGTAATTGAAGTTCTAAGAAATCCCCAAAAGTTGATTCTCTTTAATCTGGATGGCATACTGGAAGTGTTCATCTCACTAGACAAAGCCCGCCAGGATTCCATATCAGAGTCAGTTCGAAAGATCTTTTCTGGCCTGTCCGAGGAGCAAAAAAGACAGTTATTTTTGATAATACCTCAAGGCGCAAAGGAAAGACTAGGGCTTTAGGCCTGCGGCTTGTCTGGCTTGCGATTGTCCTCGTTTGCAAAATCAATCACATCTCCCTGAGGGGACAAGACACCGACAAAGATCTTTTCGTTCTTTTTGAGCAGTTTTCGGTGGTCTGGCAAAGACATGTCGAGTCTTAGCTCATTCATCACCATTATTCGGTATGTCTTCCATTCCTCCCAACACTTGGCGCAGCATGGATATGTTCCACCTATTGCATCAAGCTGTTCAGAGTCAGGAATCTCTGCCTTGCATTTTGTGCAGATTCGTGCCATTGGTTTTTGCTCGATTTTTAGTCCATTTATTCTTTTTTTGGCAATGAATAATAACAGAATTTGGCAATAATTCTTATGAAGATCAAATGTCCCAAATGCAAGGGCAATGCCGAGCTTGCACCAGACTTTACCATAGTTACATGTCAGAGATGTAATCTGGAAATGTCATATGGAGAATATGTCAAGTATGTTGCTCATAATGACGTTACATATTCAGATGTCTTGGGCGACTATGCAGGCTCTACTGAAGGCCAGACTGCTGGAACACTAGATGAATGGGACTAACTTTTAAAATCAAACCACAATACCAAATAGCATGCAAGTGTTTTTTTTAGAAAGCATTTTGAATTTAATTGGATTTGGAGTAGGAATCACAATCGGAATACTCGCTTACATTGGATTTAGAAATACAGGCAGCCCAACATTATTCCGACTGACACTTGCGTTCCTGTCAATTGGAATCGGGTTTATGATAATGTGGTTGGGGCTGACACTGGATGAGTATATCTTTGATCCCAAAGAACCGCAACGATGGATTCAGACAATAGGAATTGCAGTACAGACGTTAGGATACTTTTTCATTGCTTTCTCACATACGATCAAGTCGTTTTTCCCAAGATCAAACTATCTAAGATCAGTTGGAGTCTTGCCATTGTTTTTGATTTCGTTTATTTCAGTAGAAAACGTGATTCGTTCCATTTCGTTTATCTTGCTTGCATATGGAGCAATCGAGACTGCCATGTCGTATTTTGTGAGCAAAAAAAAGACTGCAATTTTTGTAGCTGCAGGTCTTGCATTACTAGGGTTTGGTGAGTTTCTGGGTTGGTATTATTTTGTATTTCCCCAGTCCATATTGAATGTGGTGTCAATATCCATCAAGATTGTAGGTTTGGTGTTGTTGTTTATACCTGTGACCAAGGTTCCACTAACCAAGATAAAATTCGATGAAAATCTCTGAGCATTCAGGCTCAAATTTAGCTCAATGATATAACTTTGTCAAAAAATCTTATCCTGTCAATATATTCAACAATAATTTCACAAAAAATTTGTCAAAATGCAAGTCTATAGAACCCATATGAAGATAATCGGAGATATTCTTACCACAACACGGGACGAGCTGCCAAACGAGGATGGTGCAAGCATCACATACCTGATAAGAAAGGCAAACATCTCCCATGGAAGAATCTCCAAGATTCTAAGTACGCTGGTATCTCAGGGACTATTAGAGCAGACCAATTCTGATGGAGCATGCAAGTACAAGATCAGTGGCACCGGGCGAGAATTCCTGCAAGCATACAACACATTTAACAAATTCGCAGACAGCTTTGGTCTGACTATCTAATCAAAGTCCTCATCTTCTATTTCTTCGTCTTCGGAATCCTCAAAGTCATCCTCAAAGTCATTTTCAAGATCAGGCTCCATACTCATCGTATCATAATGCAAATTTTGTTTATTTAATTTTTTGATCAAACTACATATGTCACAGGTATGGAATCCAATCATTGAATGTTCTAGTTACTTGTGCAAGACATTTTGAGACAGAGACAACAGATGAGATCAAAGAGATACTGACTGAACTTGGTGATAATTCTCCGCAAGTATCAATGACAGAATTTTCCGGAATTTTGTACGTAAATACTACCGTAAATCCACTAGAGGTGGTAAAAAAAATTCGAGAAAAACTCGAAGATGAGCCTTGGTCGATTCGATATACAATGCGTGCAATTCCAATATTTGCACTAACAAAAACAGAGTCATCGGAGATATCAAGTGCAGCAATCAAGCAAGCAGAAAAAATCTCACCAGAACAAACCTATCGAATCACAATAGAAAAGAGAAACTCGGATGTGCTATCTGGTGATATCATAACACAAATCGCAAACAAGATTCCAAACAAGGTCTCACTGGAAAAATACGACTGGATCATCCTAGTAGAGATTTTAGGCGCAATTACAGGCGTTTCTGTACTCAGGGACGAGGATGTGTTGAGCATACAGCGAGAAAAACGAGGCTCACTGGAATAGTACTGCTGCCTTTTCTGCAAGCAGGTCCTCTAGTGGATTTTCGGAATCTACTGTATCAAGCTGCTTTTTTGTTATTTTGAATTGTCTTTGTATTGATGCAATATTTTTGGCATAATTGGTTCTAGTCAGATGCTCTTGTAGGTATGCGTACAGTCTAGACAGATTTGACTTTGAGCCTATTGCAATTACGATAAATTCATCTGTTTTTTCAATTCCGACTGTCTTTATTGCGGCTGAAATCTGTGTCGTTGCTGCAAATCTAAGTAAAATGTCTGCTTCAAACTTTTTTGATAATAATAAGTGATTCTTTTTGGCATATAGAGATAGTCCAATTATTTTTTTGACGTGCATAATACTTGCTATTGCATCTGAAGATATCCCTTCCATTACAACATTTGGGAATTTTTTTCGCAGTGCTGCCAAAAAGTCATAGTTTTTGCCTTTTTTGTTTTTGACATTGAACAACTCTACATTCTTTGATTGTATGACAAGTTGTATTCTTGCACCACCATGAATCACAGGAATTATACTTACCACATCGCCTGAATGCAATACAGTGTCATGTCCTTGCAGCGCAGATGAGTCTGCGCCATTTACAGCAATGAGAATATTTCTTGTGTCCAGATCTAGTGTGTTTGCTGGTTTGACTGACAGCAAATATTCCAGCAATTTTGTTATGGTGATATTATCAAGCTCTGCCTGCATCAAGTCTTTGCCAAATGATTTTTTGGCACCGCCCAAAAGCTTGATTGTAATCATTGTATAATATAGAAAATAATACTGCTTAAGATTCTTCGCTGGATTCGACTGTGATTTCTTGAGGGATTTCTGATTCCTGTGTTTCTTCTACCTCTACTTCTTCCTCTATTTCCTCGTCTGCTGCCCCCACTTCTTGCTCTTCTGATGCTTCTTTTGATAAGAGATAGTCTTTTTCACGCTTGAGAAGTTTTGTGATATAGCCTGCCATTTCGTTTTTGAGGCCCTTTGAGCGAATTATGGCTAGTTGGTCTAGAATTTTTTTATTGTCAGCAAAGTCCACTGTGAACTTGTCTTTGTGCTGATCAAGGACTTGCATTGAAAGTCTCTTTATTCTATCCACGATTGGAATTCCTTTGGGGGTATATTATACCTATATTCCCAAATATTGTTTTGAATTTGCTTCCAGCATAACTTCAGCCTCACCGTATGACATTCCAAGTATTTTCGATATGCAAAACACAACGCTTGGAATAAAGCTTGGATGAGCGGACTTCATATCAAAGCAGCGAGAAAATCTTACTGGTCCGTCTGTTTCGACTAGAATTTTGTCTTTGTTAGTAAGTGTGATGAGAACTTGTTTGTCCTGTGAATATACCGATACTGGGCCATACGAGACATAGCATCCAAGATCCATTGCATGCTGTAATTGCTTTTTGCTTCCTGCAAACCAGTGCAACAAGAATCCAGGAATTTTGTATGATGGCATGATTTGAAATATTTCATCCAGTGTTGCACGAGAGTGAACAGATACTGGTTTGTGCAGTTTTTCTGCCATTTCGAGTAATTTGGTAAAGACCTGTTTTTGCCTTGTAAATTCTTGATCATTTTTGGTGTAGGTCTTGTCAAGGCCTATCTCTCCTATTCCGGAAATTGTTTTTGTGTTTTGCTCAATTAGTAACACCATAGCATCCAGATCATCTGATGCCTTTTCTGGATGAATTCCAATGAATGGTAGTATGTGGTTGCTTTTTTTGGCAAGCTCCAGTGTTATACTTGAGGACTGGACATCCATTGATACTGCACATGTTTTGATGTCTATTTGCTGCATTGCATTGATGACTAGGTCGATTTCTCCTGCATATTCAGGATCGGACAGATGTATGTGGGCGTCATAGAGCATGATTTTTGGGAAATTTTCTGCATACTTAAGTGTGCAGAAATCCATTAGTGTGTGGAATTTTTTAGCTCATAATCCTTTATCACGTAATTCGGTAAAAACCCAAGCATGAAGTCATCCGAATTGGGCCTATCTGCTATGTACAGGATACTAAAGAAGGCAGGTGCCGATCGCGTAAGTGACGAATCTGCAGACGAGCTTAGGCGCGTCCTAGAGGAGATTGCAACCACTATAGCAAAAAGTGCAGTAGACATGTCAAATCATGCTGGGCGCAAAACAATTCGCGGCGAAGACGTCAAGCTTGCTTCAAAGACGTTTATCAAGTAAAGAGTTTAATTCTGTTGGATTTGGTTTTTTTCTGTTGGTGAGGTGGCAGAGCGGCTATGCGTTCGCCTGCAAAGCGAATCTATAGGGGTTCAAATCCCTTCCTCACCTCTTAATTTACAATTATGGTTCCTTCCATCCATGGATGCAGTCTACAGTAATAATGGAATTGTCCTGGACTATCAAAAGTAAATGAAAACTTGTCTTCTGGTGCTATTTGCCCACTCTCCACCATTCCATCCGGAGTGTCATAATATCCGGTAGTGACAGTGTGCAATCCCCTGTCTTGATTTACCCAGGTTATTGTCTTGCCAGAATCAACAGAAATTGTTGTTGGCAGATAACATCCAGTTGCCTCGCAGCCCGACCTTGAAGATAGCATTACAATAGAGACCATATTTTCTGGTATGATCTCTTGTTCTTCTATAGGAGATGCTGTTGATTCCAAGCTAGGCTGGCGGTATGTTAGTGCCAAGCCCAGAGATATAGCTGCAATTGTCGCTCCGATCAAAGCCAGATATTTTTTCACAAATTGATTCGATGGTATGATTATTTTTGTCTACGCATGGGTGATTATACAATAACCCGCCATTCTAAAGCCACCACACATACACCATACCATGGCAGAAAGAGGAAACGGCTTGCTAGAATACATTCCAGGCTCGCAGTCCTTGCTTATTCAAAAAAAGGCAGAGCAACCACTGGAAGGATTTTCCGAGAACATTAAAGACAGCATAATAGAATATGCCGAAAGCGGAAAAAGCGACGTAGAAAAAGGGTACAATTTTTTGCACTGGGTCTTGACTCGAGTGTACGAGGCAACGGAGGACGATGCGGCAGACGCAATAGTCGATGGTGCAAACGATCTTGGAATTGACGCCTATCTGCCAGTAGATTTTTCAGACAATAAGATAAGATTATTCCAATCAAAGTATGGCACTGCCCACTCTGAGGAAGCAATTGCCAAGTTCAAAGAAGACGTCAGAAGACTCCTAAGCAAAGACATCACCAAGATGAGGCCAGAGCTTGCAAACTTGGTAACAAAGATCCAGGAAAAAAACCTCAAAGTTGAATGCTGCTATGTCACAAACCAACCGGTAAACTATGAAGGTGATGACATGTTGGAAATAATGAGCTTGGACAAAATGGTCAAGAATCTCTGGGACCGAATAAAAAAGCCAGCAGCCGGCAAAAAATCCAAGATACGACTAGAAGAAAGAATTCGCTACAAAAACACCGTAGTCGGCATACTCAGATTAAGAGAATTAACAGACTTTGTCACAAAAAACAGAGACTATGTCTTTGAATCAAACATTCGACAATGGATGCAGTTCAAGACAAACGTAAACAAGGGAATTCGTGACACGCTGCAAAATTCGCCTGACAAGTTCTTTTACTATAACAACGGAATTACCATAGTAGTTAGCAACTTTGAGGAGCTAGAAGACAACACGCTCATGTTGCATGCACCGCAAATAGTAAACGGGGCTCAGACATCCAATTCCATTTTGGATCATGCCAAGAGAACAAACAACTTGGATGGTAGTATCACAGTTACCATCATAAGAGCAGATGATGAACTGGACCAAAATAACATTACAAAATACAGAAATTCGCAAAACTCTGTTCGCGGAAAAGATCTCGTATCGCTGATGGACTTTCACAAGTCTGTCAAGTCCCAGCTTGAAAACCACGGATATTTCTATGAAATCCAGGCAGGCTCGTTTGATTCAAAATCAAAATCGCAGCAAGGAGAGTTCAAGGGAGATGCCACATACAATAGATACCTTCCAGACAATCACAAAAAAGTAATTGTTGCAAAAGACGCAATACAAGCACTGGTTGCAGGAATAGAGCAGAGGCCAACTGAATCATACAGCTCGCCTGCGCAGTTTTTGCCCCGCGGAAGCAAATACGACGATGTATTCAATGAAAACCTAAAGGACGACTATAGACTACTTCTCTATCCGTATTTGGTAAAAGAGTATGCCAAAAAGTCACTCGGATATGGCAAACGAGGAGGACACAAGACCAAGAGATATGCTACTTTGTTTTTTGTTGCAGTGTATTTTAGAATCATACACAAGAGCATTCTTGGCACGCGAGGTGATTACAAAGAAGACATTGCCAAAGTAGAGCCAATCTTCAAAAGCTTCAAGCTTAACGAGCGAATTCTCAAGCTAACAGACGGTGTTGCAACTAGATTTCTTGAAGACACGGTAGTAGAAGATGAAATCGACTTGGCAAATACCAAGCACAACTTTTTCTCGCACCATGTATGGAATGAGGCGATGCTACGCGTAGTAGACAAAAAAATACGCCAGGAAGAAGAAGAAATAGAGAGCATCAAAAAACTGGTCAACAGTTTATTGTAAAGAGCGATAGTTGCCAGCCACGGTAAAAATTGCAGGAGATTTACAACGGCCAGACAATCTACCGCAGCTTTTTCTGGCACACACTATTATTTAACAAATTTTTTGATCACATCAAAAAATGGCCATGATTTTTATATAGACACAAAAAAAATCCTGATTGCTTGGCTGAAGGAGATAAATGTTCATTGTGCAAAGGACCAATCCCATACAAGTATGTAGCAATGCCTGAATGGAACATCAAGGGAGTCATGTGCGGCAAATGCTATTCGCAAAAGATCTACGAACATTATCCAGGCGAACATGTCCGAGTCAGCATGGACAAAAAATAACTAGGCAGAATTTTTGTACTTGTTTACATAAAGACAATTCCACGCAACAGAATCATCTTTGACATCTTTTTCTTCTAGGAACTTGATATCGGTTACAGTTTTCTTTTTCTTGAGTAATCGCAGCTCAAATGTCTGGAACTGCTCGCATCTGCAACCATCCACAGTACATTTTCCTTCATGGTCTTCTTTGGTGTGGGTGCAGTTACACACTGCATCATCCTTGACGTCTTTTTCCTCTTTTTGTGAATATGTTGCAAATCTAAAGTACGCCTCACCCAGATGACCTTTTTTGAATCTGGCATAGTGTTCTGACTTAGACAGCATCTTAAAGAACGCCAAGTTGTGGTCTGATCTTCTTGTTTCAGACGCAATGACAAACCAGTAATGATCACCAGTCTCTACAAATCGGAGCTTGATGTCATGATCAGTCCACCAATGGACGTATTCATTCCATGTATCGGTTGCCTTTTTCCGATCAGAGAAAAGCGGAACCACGTTCATCCGTAGATCAAAATACCTATAGGCCACGCCAAGAAAATCATCATACCAAGCAATTGCATCTGACACTTTGTTCGTGGGCTTGCGTTTGGTTATTAAGCAATCGTGAGAAAGGTTAATACCCTTATATCTTAGAATTACACTCGAAGTACAATGGCCACATATCGTACCAGTATGCAAATTGTAGCAGATCTGCTAACAGCTACTGACCAGTGTGGACAAGAAGGAATCAAGGTAACTTCACTTTTAACACAGGCAAATCTGTCACATTCTAGACTTGCCAAGTTCATTGAAAACTTGACAGGTGCAGGACTAATCAACAAAATCGAGTTTGACGGCAAGAACACCTATGTCATTACATCAAAAGGCAAGCAATACCTAGAATCATACAAGCGATTCCACGACCTAGCACAGGGCTTCGGTCTAGATCTTTAGTTACTTTTTCTTAGAATCTTTTCGCTGCTTTCGTTCTCTGCGTTCTTTGAATGTGGAATATCCCACTATGATAAACGCTCCTGCCAGCTGCGCATAAAATAATTCCAGACTTGGCGGTTCCTTGAAAATGGCAAAACCCATTCCCATGGTCAGAACAATTAGCATCATTAGCAGATACTTGTCCATGGTTCCACACAACAAACAAACAATATATCTTTTCGATTGTTTTGCCCCATATGAGTAAGGTCCTTGAGATAATCGGATTTGCGTTAATTGGCGGCACGATCTATTCTTTTGTTGGAATGACAAACGATCCACTGCGCTGGCCGGTATTTTGGGGATGTGCAGGTGGAGCACTTGCAATCATAATGTACAACCGTGCAAAAAGAAAACGAAAACAAGTTAGCTGATCAGTAGATCATGTTGCACTGATCACAAACCGACAGATCTATAAAGGAGCATTTCATGATATTTTTCGGGGAATATGACAGAACAAGCTAACAAATGGTGGGAAGGTCTCGCCAAAGAGCTTCAAGTTGACATCGAAACCCTTGATGAATAATTTTTGATCGATAAAAAGCCCCGAGTGGGATTTGGACCCACGACCTAAAGTTTACGAAACTTTCGCTCTACCAGGCTGAGCTATCGAGGCATGAGGGCAGTGTTATCAGAGTTTATAAAAAGCATTTCAGGTTTCTGACCATTGAAAAAATCCATTTCCGGTATTCGCGGAATTGTCGGTGATGACCTAACTCTGCCTGATGTTTTGAGTTTTTGTAGGAATTTTGCCCCAGTAATCAAATCAAAAAAGTGTGCAGTTGGAAACGACACAAGACCATCAAGGGAAATGGTAAGCGGTGTTACAGTGGCAGCCCTACTAGAGTGTGGCATTGACGTGTATAATCTAGGAATGGCTCCAACGCCCGTGATGTTTAGGGAGGCAAGAAAGTACGGAGCAGGCCTCATAATCACATCGTCTCACAATCCACTAGAGTGGAACGGTCTGAAATTCATCATAAACGGTCGCGGCCCAAACGAGCAGGAATTTGCTAAAATAATTGAGGAAAAGTCACGCAAAATCACAAAATTTGGCACCGAGTACCAAATCACATCAAATTATGTGAATGATGTCGCAAGGATTATCGGCAAAATTTCGCACTCACCTAGGATAATAATTGACGTTGGGGGAGGAGCTGCACTAAATATCGCCCCCCAGTTGCTAAGAAAGCTAGGGTGTCAGGTACACGTCATAAATGAAAACTCTACAAAAAGAGGCCCAGACCCTACTGCAGACAAGCTAACACAATTGGTTTCTGCAAGCAAGAAATACGACATTGGGTTTGCCTTTGATCTTGATGGCGACAGACTGGTTGTGGTAAAGGACGGTAAAAAACAATCGCCAGATACAACACTAGCACTTGGTATCATCAAGGCACTGGAGCTAGGATACAAAAGGTTTTGCCTAAGCATTGACACCAGTATTGCAGTTGAAAAATACATCAAAGAACATGGTGGAACGGTAGTTCGCTCAAAGGTCGGCGAGGCAAACGTCATAGACATGATGCTAAAGCAAAAGTGCCAGGCGGGAGGAGAAGGAAGTAGTGGCGGATTTATTCTGCCAGAGTTCAACATGTGCCGTGATGGAATTTTGGCAGCTGGCTTGATTGCCGCAATGACTGGTAAAAAAATAATTGATGAAGTCATAGAATTTGTTTCCAGTTATTACCAGCTCCGAACCAAAATTGATGTGGAGTCACACCTCCATGACAAGACCCTTGTCAGGCTAGAAAAGAAGCTAAAGCAAAGGTTTGGTAAGACAATCACAATAGATGGAATCAAAGTGATAATAGATGACGATACTTGGGCCTTGGTCAGAAAATCAAATACTGAAGACATAATTCGAATTTCTGTGGAGTCAAATGACTTGAACAAGGCGCAGCAGATTCAAAAAGAGATCACCACACTAACAAAGCAAAGCCATGACCAAACTAGATGAAAAAAAAATAATTGCAATTTTTCAAAAAAATCTAGTCAAGGCCAATGAAGACGTAGAGATATTTCGACTTGGCAAGAATTTTGGCGTAATCAAGACAGACACGCTTGTGCAAAGCACGGATGTTCCACCACAGATGAGCCCAGAGCAGATTGCCAGAAAGAGCATTGTTGCACCATTGAGCGATTTTGCATCAAAGGGAGTAAAGCCAAAACATGGAATCATTTCTGTATCTCTTCCGCGGAACTATCCACAAAAAAACATGGTCAGGCTTGCGAGCGGATTTAGACAGGCATCAAAGCAGTTTGGCGTCAAAATTCTTGGCGGAGACACAAACGAAGCAAAAGAAATTGTGATTTCGGTAATGTTGTTTGGCATTGCCAAGAAAATAACACCACGTAGTGGTGCCAAGACAGGAGACATTATCATTACAACAGGAAAATTTGGCAAGACGGGCGCGGGACTAGGCATATTATTACACAAGAACAGATCACATGGTAAATTCAAAAAAGATTCCATTGATTCAATACTGTTACCAAAACCGCAACTCAAGTTTGGCATTTTGGCCTCAAAGTATCTCAATTCTTCCATGGATTCCAGTGATGGTCTATCCACCACGCTAGTAGAAATGTCAGATGTAAGCAAGAAAAAATTTGCAATAGAATCAATTCCAAAAGAGCCAGGATTGGACGAGTTTGCAAAGGCAAATCAACGCAACGTTTTGGATCTAGTGTTCAACTCTGGCGAAGAATACGAGATTGTTGCAACCACCACACCAAAAAACATTCCAAAATTAGAAAGAATTGCCAAAAAATGTAAGATCAGTCTAATTCAGATTGGATACGTGCAAAAAGGCAAGGGCGTCTTTATGAAATCTGGAAAAAAACAGATTCCAGTTAAGAACAAAGGCTGGCAGCACTTTAGGAATTAGAGTTCAGCATCACGCGTATCAGGATTTAGTCTTGTTCCGACAATGATTATGACAGAGCCCACGATCACATTGATTCCAAGCAAGTATGGAATCATTTCTGCTGCATTTGTCAATAGGCTGACTGCAACCAGGGTGCCCACGAGCCAACAATTAGACCAGAATTATACACAAAGCCTGTTGCGCTGTTTCTTATTTCTGTAGAGAATTTTTCTGACAAAAATGCAGGAATTGGGCCAAATCCGGTCGTGGTGACAAAAATAAAGATTGCAGTAAAAATTGCGCGTTCAAAGATAGTTTGCGCATTATACAGCCCATACAACGCAGGAATTGAGAGCACAGCTGCAGAGATGGCAATAATTGCAATGTTTTTGACTCGTCCCACTTTTTGACTCATCATACCAACTAGGATCTGGCCAAAAAGCGAGGGGGTCGTAGCCACAATCATTAGTGTTGCGACTTCGGGTTTTTCTAATTTGATATAATTTTGTAAAAATGCAGGATAGAATCCCATTGAAGAATAATACGAATACATCAGGCCAGTCATTATGATTAGCGCCAAAAAGAAATGCTTTCGTGATAATTTTTGAGAAAAAACATCTTGGAATGCAATCGATGCTAAGACAAACCCAAAGTTAAATCTACTTTGCAAAAATCCAGAAAGTATTCCTCGGAATCTTTTTGGCGCAGTCTCCATTGTAATTACTGTTCCATTGCCCCATTCGCCTCCTGCAAAGAATCCTTGCACCAATCGTATACTAATCAAAAGAATTGGTGCCATCATTCCCACTTGGTTCCATGTCGGAAGCAATCCAGTAGCAAACGTTGCAATGGAAAAACCAAGTATTGTTATTACCATGGTCTTTTTTCTTCCATGCTTGTCGCCAAAATTGCCAAAGAATGCACCACCAATTGGTCGCATTATGAGTGTGACAATGTATGCAGCAAATGTAGAAAGTAATGCTAGTGTGGAATTTCCAACTTGGAAGAAAAGACTGCTAATTAGTGGAATTACCAATAACATCAAAACGAGATCATAGCCATCAAGGGCCAGCCAAGCCAAGATCCAAATACTATTGATTTTTGTTGTTTACTCAGACCCAGCATTTTCCATTTCCTTTGACGTAATACCACACGGCTAGCAAACAAGGTTTTTTAAATCCTCCAAACTTTGGGTAACCAATGTCAGAAGAACAAGTCGAAAAGTGGGGTATTGCTCACATCTATAGTAGCTACAACAATACCATAGTACACATGACAGACCTCACTGGCGCAGAAACCGTAGCAATCAGTTCCGGTGGTGTGCACGTAACGGCTGACAGATACGAATCATCTCCATTTGCTGCAATGAAGTCATCAAATGCAGTAGTAGAGGCAGCAAAGGCAAAAGGCTTTACCGGCTTTCACATACGTGTGCGAGCAGTAGGCGGCGTAGGATCCAGAGTCCCAGGACCTGGCGCACAAGCAGCCATCAGAGCACTGGCAAGAGGTGGATTCAAAATAGGTAGAATCGACGATGTAACACCAATTCCTCACGACACCACACGAAAGAAGGGTGGAAAGAGAGGAAGAAGAGTCTAGGCATCAATCAGCTTTACTTTAGTTTTACAACCCTTTGACTGGAAATAATCTGCAATAAAGAAGGTAAATTTCTCATCAGGCTTGCCCTTGTATCGTCGGATCATATCATCGAATTTTTTGTTTATTGCATCCTGCAAGTTTGGCCTTATCCATAATTTGCAAAAGGTCCAGCCAAATCTAGATGTCGGCTCGCCAAATGTAAAGTCATTTGGTAGGCCAAACTGGGACGCCATATCAGACAATGCATTATTGATCAGGCGTTTATCTTCTAAAAAATCAGTCGAACTTATCTCAAAGATTTTCATTTTCATCAGTCTTGCTTAGCTTATCAGATAACGAGACGAATTTTCCGTCCTGCTCTACGTTGATTTTTGTTTGCATTCGCACGAAAACTCCAACTGATCTGAACAGTGCCAAGAGTTGTCCACCGTCGATTTGCTCATTGACTTCGCCGCTCTTGAATAATTGTCCTAGTCTATCAATTACCATTTTTGTCTCATTAGGAAATTGAGATTCGGCATTTTGTAGCACCTCCATTCCTCTATATCCAAGATGGGAAACCACAATTTCTCGGTATGATGGAGAGGCCGCAGATGGTTTTTGCTCTTCTTTTTGAGATTGAGATACAATATTTTTTCTCATCTCTGCTAGGCGCTTTGCCTTGAGTGCTTCTAGTTCCCTGTCTTCGCTCAACCCTTTATCACGCCAATTGGTACTAGTTTTGCAACTTTGGTTGCAATTCCTAACTCATGCGACACGTTCACTACAGCATCCACGTCCTTGTACGCCTCTGGTGTCTCTTCGACTACGCCATCCCTAGTCAATGATTTTATGAAAATTCCTTTATCACTTAGTGATTTTTTTACCTGCTCTTCTGTGAAATCTCGCCTTGCCTTTGAGCGAGACATCATCCTTCCTGCACCATGGGCAGTAGAGCCAAAGCTTAGGCTCATCGAATTTGGCTTGCCAAGCAAAATCCAGCTTCCAGTTCCCATCGAACCTGGAATCAACACCGGTTGTCCCAAGTCCCTATATTTTGATGGAATTTCGTCTCGGTTTGCAGGAAATGCCCTAGTTGCTCCTTTTCTGTGAACAACTACTGATTTTTCTTTGCCATCGATTTTGTGCTTTTCAACTTTGGCAATATTGTGTGCAACATCATATACTAGTTTCATGTCCAAGTCTGCTTCTGTGCTCTTGAAGACTCGCTCAAATGATTTGCGGGTCCAGTGTGTGAGCATCTGTCTGTTGCTCCACGCAAAGTTTAGTGCCGCAAACATTGCCTTTCGATATGATTCACCTTCTTCTGATGTGTTTGGCACACAGGCAAGCTCTCTGTCTGGCAGATTGATGTTGTATTTTCGTAACGCCTGTTCTGATACCCGTAGATAGTCAGAGCAGATCTGGTGTCCAAATCCCCTAGAACCACAATGAATCAGTACTGTAACGTTCCCTTCTTGGATTCCCATTCGCTTTGCCGCTTCCTCGTCATAGACCTTTTCGACTTTTTGGACTTCGAGAAAATGGTTGCCAGAGCCAAGACTTCCCAGTTGTGGGGCTCCTCGCTTTCTTGCAGTGTTTGAGACCTTGTTTGGGTCTGCGTTTTTGATCTGTCCGTTTTCTTCGCATACGTCTGCATCGTCTTTGGTTCCATAACCATGATCAATTGCCCAGTTTACACCGCGGACTAGAACCTCATCCAGCTGAGAATAATTTAGTTTGATTGCTCCTTCCGAGCCAACGCCAGAAGGAATTGAATTGAAAAGATCGGTAACAAGCTCTTTTAGTTTTGGTCGTACTTGTTTTTCAGATAAATTCATTCGCAATAATCTCACACCACAGTTCGAGACGACTAGGCCGTTTGCGATAAAATTATGGTTCTCATCATTTATGGTGAGATCGTAGACATGACCATCATAGTCGATTTTTTCTATGTGTATAATCTCATCCCATCCGTATCCATCACCAATAGAGATTTCTTGCATAAAATCCCCGAATCGAATTACATCCCAGACTCGGGCAGACTTTCTCTCAGACCAGATGGAATGTTCGATAAAGCTTGGAGTATAGTAATTGTGAGTCAGTGTGGCCAAGATCTGCCTAGAGCTTGCTCCACTAGAGTACATTTCTCTGGCAGTCTGTCTTGCATTTTCTCTTTGCATCCTGACTTGATTGGTAAAGCGTAGATACAGTGAGGCAAGGCTTGCTAATGTTTCTTTTTCCTTGTTGTAGACATAACCTATAGTGCTAAAGAATCGAAAGATATTGTCTGCGTTTGATTCAATTCCAAGACGTACAGCCCTTGTTGTGCCATATTTTCCTGCATACGTATAACCATCCACCAATGCAGGCTCGGATGTTTGTATGCCAAGGGAAGACAGAATCTCCCTTAGATCATTGATTATCTCAAAAGCATTGCTTATTAGATTTTCAATCTTGCTTACACTAAGTACCGGCATTGAGAAATTGTAACCATTATTTGAGATTGGTTTTGTCAGCTCGCCGCCAAAATATGCAGCCACAAAAAGTCGCTTTTGCCATGCTTCAAGTGATTTTATCCATTGAGGAATTCTGTATTTTTGCAGTGATCTGTTTCCCAAAGGCAGTCCCAGAGTACGGAGAATTACTCTGAATCCCTTGGAAGTTATCTTCAATGATTGTTCTACAGTATCAAAAGAGGTTTCGCCATATTGTGTGGTTATCTTGTGGTGTCTCTTTCTGGAAACTAACATCGATGGAATTCCTAATTCTTGTAGGTCGCTTTTTATTGATTGCAGATCCTCTTGTTTTCCGTAAATTGAAACGTATTTGTTTCCTTTGGGTATGGTACCATCACTCAGTATTATTCCAAGAAGCTTGAGAATTTTTGGAAGACTCTCGCTTGTTGTTTTTAGCTCCGTTAGGCCCAGTTTGTTCAAATAGTTCAGGATTTGTTGCTTGGCGTGACCCTTGTCTGTAATTCCTAGTTCTGTCATTGCCTGTTCAATCTCCGTTAAACCGTAAATGATACGCTCGCTTGGCTCTGAATATTCTAGTCCTTCAAATCCATGAGAGGTCAGTTTAGTACCAATCGATACTAGCCTTGCATCCATCATTCCATTATCAGTAAGCAGTGGATGATCTCCAGTAACTAGTAGTTCTCTTCCAAATTTTGTTATTATTTTGAGGATCTTGCCATTATTCTTTTTCTTTAGAGTTAGAATAGGCACTGTAGTTATGGTTGACTTGGTTTTTGTGTCAAAGGATAAAGTAAAGTCGTTATTGTCCATGTCGATTATGCGTTTCCAAGTTCCTTCTTGGCGACAAACTTTGGTTGATGGGTGCAGGCAGTTTATGTCATAACCTACGCCCCCAGGGCTGATCATTCCCTCTTCAGCATCCATTGCCGCAACACCACCGACCGGAAATCCATATCCCTCGTGTCCGTCAGGCAACACCACTGCACTGCCCTGAATTCCAGGCAGAGTTGCGACATTCATTGCCTGAGACAGGGTCCTATCAGTCATCATTTTTGCAATCAGTCCTTCATCTGCGTAAATTGTAACTGGCACCTTCA
>CAYYBJ010000023.1:0-16672 GCA_964470325.1 uncultured Candidatus Nitrosotenuis sp.
AGTACAAAGAGTGATTTTTTTGAGAGTCTCTCCCAGATTTTGTTTAGATCAAAGTCTTTGGGTTCCAATCTGATTGGCTGATTCAGTACTGGTGCTACTGGCGGAGTTACCGGCTTGATATCGGATCGTGGCAGCTCACCCTGTGATTTTTCCACCTTGGTTTCCTTCCAGTTTTGTATTTTTGATTGCCACTCTGAAATGAATTGCGATTTTTCAGGCGATACTAGTCTGTCCATTGTTTTGAGGCCATCAAACATTGTCTTGCAGTAAAACACACCGTGTGGATAGATGCTTCCCTCCTTTGCAATTCTGTTGATGTAATTCGAGTTGATTGCGGCACCACCACACAATACAGGAACTTCCAGCTTGTTATCTCTAGCAAATTCCACAAAGTGTTGCATCTGCTTTGATGTTGATACCAGTAACGCAGATAGACCAATTGCATTTGGCTTTACCTCGTTTATCTTTTCTACAAATTTCTGTAGAGGAACCTGTTTTCCCAAGTCATATACGGTATAGCCATTGTTCTCAAATATGGTCTTGACCAAGTTCTTGCCAATATCATGCACATCACCATATACTGTACCTAGTACCAGCTTGCCCTTGCTTGTTCCTTCCTCTTTTAGCAGGTATTTTTCCAATTCCACTACGGCTGCCTTCATGCATTCGGCTGACTTTAAGACAAACGGCAAGATCAGCTCGCCAGCACCAAACTTGTCACCAACTTCCTTCATTGCAGGCAACAGGTCGTCATTTAGTGTAGATATTGCGGCGTCATGTGTGGTTTCCTTTGGAGCATCGATTGATTTTCTGCCGTCCTTTTCTGTAATGGGGATTTTCTGTGTAATCTTTTCTGCTATGGCGGATACCACATCATTTTCAATTCCATCTTTAAGACGATTTACAATTCTGAAATTTGCGCGCTTGCCTGCAGGCCAGCTTGGGTCGACTTCGACTTTTTTGGTGTTAGTTACCTGGGTACCAACCTTTTCAAAGTGAGCAATTACCTCAGCCAGTGCATTTGGATGCGTATTGAATATCAAATCCTCTACCAGCTTGCGCTCGTGCGCATCAATTTCTGGATAGGGGACTATCTCTTTTGCATTAACTATAGCAGAGTCTAGGCCGGCCTTGACAGCATGATGCAAAAAGACAGAATTGAGTATCTTGCGTGCAGCTGGTGCCAAACCAAACGAAATGTTGCTCAAGCCCAGCGTGGTAAATGCATTTGGGAATCTCTTCTTTACTAACTTGATTCCCTCCAATGTGTTTTTTCCAGCATCCAAAAACTCCGCCTCGCCGGTAGCCAAAGTAAATGTCAAAACATCAAAAACAAATTGGTCTTCTCGGAGGCCGTATTTTTTTCCGGTCTCGTACAACAATTCTGCAGTTTCAAGCTTTTCCTGCGGAGTCTTTGCCATGCCTTTTGGGCCAATGCATAGAGCAATTGCCGGCAGGCCATATTTTGCCATGATTGGCGCAAGCTTGTGAAATCGTGAACCATCGCCTTCCAGATTAATCGAATTTATCATTGGCCTGCCAGGTATTTGGTGAATCGATTCTTCTATCACATTAGGATCTGTCGAGTCTATGACAAGCGGCGCATCAATTTCCAGTGATAGTCTCTTTACTAATTTTTTCATAAATTCTAATTCATCAGATCTCTCTGTAGTTGCAACGCACACATCAAGACAATGTGCACCGTCTTCTACCTGAATGCGCGCCAAGTCAATCAATCCATCAAAGTCATCCGACAATACCAACTGCTTTGCCTTCTTGGAGCCCTGCGTGTTTAGTCTCTCGCCTATTATCATGGGGGCTGGCTCTTGGCGTAATTCTACTGCTTTTAGTGATGAGCTTACTCGTGGAATTTTCATTTTAATACAAATTACATGGTTTTTTGTAAATATATGACGGTTTTTCCCTTCTTAACCATCTAGCTAGTATGTGATGCTCTTATTCTAATATCAAAAATCCTCACATTTTCTTATGATTTTTTAATTTTACTGGATTGGATGATAAACAATACTTTTATCACTGTATGAGATTCGCACTTTTAGTGCGAAGATCCCATGTCAGTAGACGAAAAGCCACACAAAAGCGACGACATTGTAACTGTTCTCTACAAGTTCCTAGGACAAAAAGAAAACAAGATCCAGTGCACCTATTTCCAGTACAAAAACCTAAAGGAATTACCCGACATGGAATATTGTAAAATAATAAAAGAAGAAGAATAGAATTTACTCGGCCATCTTTTTGACAAAATCCGAAATCAGCTCATCGCCAAATGTGACTGTCTTGTCCTCTACTAGTGTCTTTATTTTTTGCCAGTCTGCGCGTGTCATCTTTTTTGTCTGCATCAGGCCAGCTGTAACTAGGATGTTCAAGACCACTGAAAGACTCCATGTCTGGTCTGTCTTTTCAATTAGTCTTGCTTGGATTCTGCGTACCTTTGTTTCTATTTCTTTTTCAAGAGTAATGCTTTTCTTGCTTTTTGGAACTGATTTAGTTGTCATTGTCGTGTGGTCAGAGATCTTACTATAAAAATCCCATCTGCCAAATATGGAAAAGTCACGCTTTACTTTGTTGTGATGGTATTTATGAACAGCACAGAACCTTTATGGTGTGATTCCAATTTTGGTAATTCGCACAGTATTATTTTCGTGAGTCAATTACTTTGCGCAGTGCGGAAATGTGAGCAGGGTTCGTACCACAGCATCCTCCGATGATTCGCACCTTTTTGTACTTGGATAGAAAGTCGTCTAGTGCTTCAGACATTTTTTGCGGCGTCATTTTATACACTGCATGGCCTCCCTCGTTTTCTGGCATGCCTGCATTTGGCACGACTAGCAAGTTTAGGTCGTTTTGCTCATCTAGCCACTGCACACTGGAAGTCATCTCTATTGGTCCGGTGGAGCAGTTGAGGCCAAACACATCAATTCCCATATCAGATACCGTAGTGTATGCTGCCTGCACGTTTGTACCCAATAGCATTTTTCCGTACTGGTCCAGTGTGACATTTGCGATTAGTGGAACTTTTTTTGTTTTCCTCATTGCCTCTTGTGCGCCCTCTATTGCTAGTTTGACTTCCAAGATATCCTGGCTTGTCTCTATCAGTAGAGCATCGACTCCGCCCAAAATCAAGCCTTCTGCCTGTAGCGAATATGCCTCTCGTATTTTGTCCAGTGGAATCTGGCCTAGATCCGGATCGTTTGAGCTGGGCAAAAATCCAGTAGGGCCCATACTTCCAATGACATATCGTGGTTTGTCTGTAAATTCCGATGCAACACTGCAAGCTAGTTCTGCAATTTTCTTGTTCATCTCTACGGTTTTGTCGCCAAATCCATATTCGTCCAGTTTTAGCTTGTTAGAGCCAAACGAGTTTGTCTCTATACAGTCAGCGCCTGCCTCCAAATAACTGCGATGAATTTTCTTAATCCAGTCTGGTCTGGTTAGCACCAATCCGTCATTGAATCCGTCCTTGCCATCTGGAAAGTCCTCTGGCTTTGGATCAAATTTCTGGATTTCAGTTCCCATTGCGCCATCAAATAACAAAATGTCATTTTTTATCGCATCCAAGAATGGACGTTTTTGTACCATGGATTGATTGCAGTTATTTTCTTTTTAATCCTTTAATCTGCGACAATATCTTTAGTGCAGCTTTAGAATCATTTGGCGATGTAATCAGAATGTCTTTTGCAGACTTGTGAATTTCTTTTATGAAATCAAGTACAATTTCCTCATATTGCGCAAAGTCGATTCCAACCATTTTTGCAGAATTTGCATTTTTCATAGATGGAATCATCACACATGGTATGACCTTGAATCCTTGTGGCTTTAGCTCATCCACCAATCTGTGCACCTGCTCTGGCGACTGGATTACCTGCGTCACAAACCCAGTAGGTTCTGCATCGATTTTTTTCTGAATTTTATCAAAGTCTGGATGTGCAGAGATTGACAAAAAAAAGTCCAGATTTTTGCCAAACCCTTGCTTTGTAAAATGCTTTACAATGTCACTTGGTATTAGTTTAGAATCCTTGGGTCCTGCCGGCGGCTCATCGCCCTTTAGTATAAGCAAGCCATCTAACCCAAGCAATACTGCGTCATAGACTGATTGAGTCAGAGCAGTAATGTTTCGATCACGCACGCGAAGGCTGGCAGTGATATCCAGCTTGACTCCGTCACTTCGTATTATGGCACCTGTTGTAATTGGGGATATTCTTGGTACACCCAATACAGAATCCGTTAGGTGTATCCCATTGCAAAATTTAGAAGCAGAAATGATTCTTTTTTCGACTTTGCCGAGTAGTCCCTTGACTTGCTTGTGGGATAGTACACCGTCCTGAATCACTCTTGGTGGATTTATCTCGTATCGGATCAATTGAAAATTCTCTGTTTTTCTTGATTAATAACCTTTGAAGGAAACTCCATAAGATAGACTAGCATGGTATGATACGATGGATGGCAACACCATACGAAAGATCCTAACTACAGATATCATCCCACATCTGGATACTGACACAAAACATGCAGCCGTTCTAATTGTGATTTATGGACAAGAGCACAAAATAATCATGACACAAAAGCCGCTTACCATGCAACAGCATGCAGGCGAGATTTCTTTTCCTGGCGGAAAAATCGATACTAGCGATGAAAATCTACTAGATACTGCAATTAGAGAAACACTGGAGGAAATTGGACTTGCAGTTCCAAGAAGTAATGTCATTGGACAGCTAAAACCAGTGCAGACGAGAAACTCGGGATTTACTATAATCCCATTTGTTGCCATGCTAGATATGATACCACAATTACAGCCAAACTCCGAAGTCGATGAAATCTTGCATTTTCCAATCTTAGAACTATTACAAACATTACAAGACGATGATGACCCAGAACACAGATCACTCTTTGAGGCGTACAAGCTCACATACTATGACAAGCTAATCTGGGGGGCTTCAGCTAGAATGCTCAAGCAAATTGCAGATATTTTCAGGGCCAATCAAATTTTGTAAAATTTACACACAAAAACTCAGATTCATTTAAAAATAGGGTAAAATGCCTCAATTTTCATGGCGACAAGAAAGCACTCTGGACGCAAAATAAGACTTCAAAAGAAAATGAAGCAAAATTCTGCAGTGCCAGCGTGGATTATCCTTAAAACCAAAAGACAGGTCCGTTCCAATCCAAAGCGAAGAGCTTGGAGACAGACAGACGTGGAGGTAGGATAAGTTGTCCCAAGAAGCAGAGCGAGTCTATACTATCAACCTAGGCAAGGTCTGGCTTTCACCAAACAACCAGAGGGCAAAGCGCGCAATCAACATGATCCGCGAGTTTACAGAACACCACATGAAGACTGCCCAAATCAAAATTGACCAAGACCTATCCCATGCAATATGGGAAAAAGGAATCCGCAGTCCTCCAAGAAAGATCAGAGTAAAGATGGCAAAGACTGATGACGGCTATGTCATGGTCTCACCATATGAAGATGAAGTAAAGCCAAAGGCAAAGAAGGAAGAGGCAAAACCAGAGCCAAAGACAGAAGCCAAAGAAGAGGTAAAGGCAGAAGAAAAATCTGAAAAACCAAAGGCGGAAAAGAAAGCAGAAGAAAAGCCAAAGAAAGAAGAGAAAAAGGCAGAAGCAAAAAAAGATTCCAAGCCAGCCAAGAAAGCTGAGGCAAAAAAGCCAGCAAAGAAATCTAAATAATTTTTAGAATCTATTATTCAAAACCCGTTTTTATACAAAATTTGTACATGTGTACTATGGGTAATACCAGAACGATCACTTTGACCCGGATTGCTCTAAAAATGAGCCAGAGTTTTTAGCTAGGAATTCAAATGGAACTATTTACTATCGATGCAAAAACTGTAATTATTTTGGAGTGATGGATTATTTTTCAAAACCATTTGATGCTTCTAAACTGTTGCAACAACATTAATCGAGTTTGAGTTGTCGAAAAATCAGAATTAATGTTATCTAAATTAACACGAGTATTGCTGGGGTTAAACTTGGTTGTGATACAATTACCACATCGTTTTATCATACCATTACAAAACCAACTGTTATGGATTACAAATTGCAAACCCATCAAAAAAGTGAAAAAATCAGCAAAAAACCGTAACATACACGTACACTATGTTACGGGTCAGCCTCCCGCGCAAAGTTCTAGCTTGAAAAATGTTGCAGATTTATTCTTGATAACGAAGATTATTCTAGCTGGTACAGTTCGATTCCAGTTTTTATGGACGATTCCGGCTCATCCCAATCAAGTGTGTTCTCTTTTGGAATCATTCCCAGTGGATCATAGGAATCAAATTTCATAGTGCCTTCAACTGAGCTTACCATTACCACCTGGGACTTGTCGCCCTGCGTTGTTGCAAGCGATACTCCAGTGTTGTTCTCATTGAAGATTCCAGAGATTGTGTTTACTATGGAGTTTATCTTGCCAACTGAGACATTGTCAGAGCCAAACATGTACAGCATTGTCTTTTTCACAGAGTTTGGCGGTACATCCTCGTATAACATTTGGATTGATTCACGCAACGATGCCTCGATGTCTTTTTCATTCTTGCTTGTAGACAGGATATTGAGGTCATCAGAAATGCTAGAAGATGAAAGTGAGTTCAAGACATACATGACTGCATGGTTTGTTATGTCGTAACATCTAGACACCGTCAAGTCCGGATTTGCTTCCAATAAAGCATCATTGTCAACTACTATTGTGGAGTCAGAGCTTGCTCGCAATCTCTTGAGCGATACTCCAGACAAAAACAATTTCTCTTTTTCAAATCTAAACGGCATTATTCCAAATGACAAGACTCGTTTTCCCTCCTCCTTGGCTACTGTTGCAACCAGGGGAGACACGGCACAGCCTGACTTGCCTGCTAAATTGGCAAAGATTACAATTGTATTGTAGTTTGCAAATTTGTCACGAATCTTGTACATTGACTTTTGAGCTTCTGCCCTAATCAGGTATGCGGATGGGTTGACATAGGATTCTGCATGAATTTTGATGTCATGATGGGAGCTCAAATCATTGCTGTCATGGCTGATTGCAAAGACGTCTGCTCCAATCATGGATGCTGCATTTTGTGCCATCTTTGAGCCTGCGCCACCTATTCCGACCAAAAGGACGGGCTGTACAAAGTCCATGTGAGCCTCTCGCAAAATTCGATAAAAAACCTTCTTACTTAATTTTGATCCAAACTCCGATCTAAAACTTTTAGCTAGCGATCACACCGTACAATCCATGATTGGTTGCACGGTTTATGGTGACTCGGGCTTTGTCGCCGACTTTAACAGATTCCTCGACAAAGACCGGCTTGTAGGCAAAGTTTCTGCCGCGGACCATATCGTCAGTCTGCTCATCAAATAAAACCATACCAGTCCAGCCGACCCATTCCTGGTTGTTTTGCAATGCTATTTTGTTTATAATGTCAAATAGTCTCTTGGAACGCTCCTTGACTTGTGCCACTGGAATTTGTACAAGTTCGGCTGCAGGAGTTCCTGGCCTCTGGCTATATCTGGATAGGTTCACCACATCAGGTCTTGTCTCTTTGACTAGTTGTACAGTATCCTCAAAATCATCTTCAGTCTCGCCTGGAAATCCAACTATGATATCTGTAGATATGGTAAATCTAGGATATTTGTCACGGAATCTTTTCACAACATCGCGGAAGGTCTCTGCAGTGTGGCCACGCTTCATTTCGTGCAGTATTTTGTTGCTTCCCGACTGGACCGGCACGTGCAAGAACTTGAAGACTTTGTCATTCTCAAATGATTTTAGCAAATCCGTCTTTATCTTTGGCATGTACATTGGATTCATCATACCAACTCGTATCATGAATTCCTGAGGAATCTCTGATACTTTATTGACAAGCTCTGGCAAGCTAGTACCAATATCCAAACCATAACAACCATTGTCAGTAGATGTCAGCCAGACTTCTTTACATCCGTCTTCCACTTCATGCGTTACTTGGCGTACAATATCGCCAAGACGATATGATTGTAGTTCACCACGCGCAAGCTTTGTCTGGCAAAACGTGCACTCACTCATGCAGCCAGACGCAATCTCTACTATTCCGACCACAGGATTGAGTCTGGCCTTTGGCAGTCCAGTTTTTGTAACATCCGAGTCTTCAAGCTCTATTTTCTTTTTGCCAAGTAATGTGTTATCTATAATCTGTAAAGTCTTGCCAATGGAGTTTGGGCCCATCAGGCTAGCATTTGGAGAAAATTTCTGGACTGATTTTGGCTCTGCCTTTGCCAAACATCCAGCAACTACTAGTGGCTTTGACTTTAATCTCTTTATTCTGTTTACCATCTTGTTCGCAGTTGCATCCTTGACAGAGCATGTCACAATAAGATTCAGATCGGCGTCGCGGGAATTCTCTGCCAGTGTGTGGCCACCATTGACAATTAATCCTGAGATCATTTCGGCGTCTGCAAAGGAAGCAGAGCAACCATAGGATTCAACCCAGATTTTTGCCATATTACTTGAATAATGCGTTGATTTCTTTTTCGGATAACAGTTTCTTTTCTGTTACCAATTCACGAATGGTCTTGCCAGTCTTTAGCGATTCCTTGAAGAGATCAGCTGACTTTTGGTATCCAATCTTTGGCGCAAGCAATGTCACTATTACCGGACTCTTCTCAATGTTTTGCCGCAATCGTTCCTCGTTTGCAGTCAGCCCATCAATTAGGTTCTTTGAAAATATTGGCAAGAAGTTCTTGAGCATGTCTGTTGAATCCAGTACTGCCTTTAGCATTCCAGGAAGCATTACATTCAGCTCGAATTGTCCACCCTGGACTGCATTTGCAACTACAGTGTCATTTCCTATCACACTAAAGCAGATCATGTTGAGGCATTCAGCAAGTGATGGATTGACCTTGCCTGGCATGATAGAAGAGCCCGCATGCACTGCAGGTATGCCAAGCTCAGACAGGCCTGCAATTGGGCCAGATGCCATCAGTCTGATGTCATTTGCAATTTTGTTTAGCTCTAGTGCCAGATTTCTAATTGCGCCGGAGACATTTGCTACAGCAAATTTTGATTGTAATGAATGCTGCATGTCTGGCTCTGGTCGCAGTTTCAATCCAGAAATCTTGGCAAGCTCCACAATTGCAATTTTTCTATATCCTTTAGGAGTGTTGGCGCCATTGCCCACTGCAGTTCCGCCAAGTCCGACCAATTCCAGTTCTTTTGTAGCTAGTACAATTGCATTCTTTGCCTTTGTAATGGATGTGGCATAGGCAGCAAACTCGCTTCCAAGTGTCACTGGTAGTGCATCCATGAGATGGGTCCGTCCAATTTTTTTGTAACTAGAAAATTCCATCGCCTTTTTGTTTAGCGATTTAATCAAAACATCGACTGCTGGAATGGTTTCTCTGAGATTTAGCAAAATTGCAACATGCATGGCAGTTGGGAATGTGTCGTTGCTAGACTGGGACATGTTTACATGATCATTTGGATGGAGGAATTCATTTTGTCCCTTTTTCTTGCCCAAGATTTCAAGTGCTACATTGCAAATGACCTCATTAGTGTTCATGTTAAATGCAGTTCCTGCGCCGGAATTGATCTCCTCTATTACAAACCATTCCTGGAATTCTCCAGACAAAATTTTATCACATGCAGATATTATGGCATTGCCAATTTTCTTATCCAATACTCCACATTGAATGTTGGCAACTGTGGCTGAGCGCTTTATCATCACAAATGCCGAAATCAAATGCTTGTGGGACTTTCTGCCAGTTACATGGTATTGTTGTATGGCACGGCCAGTAAATGCGCCATAGTATGAGTCCTTTGGTATTTTGACCTCGCCCAATGAATCCCGGTCAGTTCGATATTCCAATGATTCCACCAAATCCAACTAAAATAAAATCTCAGCGAAATTACTCTGAAAAATTTGCAAAGTCATATGAAAAAAAGGGGAATTATTATATAGGCTGGTAGAAGTCCCAAACTCAATGAATAAGCGTTACAGTATGCTATTTTCCGTTACAGCAGTAGCGGTATTGGCAGCAACCTTATTCGGAAGCACATACACAAATTCCCAAGTTGTCGGTACAACTCTGGCAACTTCCTCAAACGATAGCATGACTCAAAAAATCCATGATATGGGTGGCTTGAAACTTGTTATGCCTCAAGCATTTGCCGCAGTAGATTGCGACAATATCGAAGAGGGAAGAAATGTGGTTAGCTTTGATCTTTACGCAAGAAGTGCCGACCTCCCAATTCTGGGCGGAAAGACTTACCAAGCCATGACTTTTAGCGGCCAAGTCCCAGGACCAACCCTTCGAGTCACACAAGGCGACGTCGTAATGATGACACTGACCATCCCAGAGGATGAGCCAACTCCACACGGAAACGACATGCATGCGTCTCAAATGCACTCTGGTCCATTTGGCAAAGTAATGCCAGGTGAATCAAGAACATACTGCTATGTAGCCGAAGTACCTGGTACCTTCAAGTATCACTGCTCTGGCGTTGACATTGCAGCAATGGATCAACATGTATTGTCTGGCATGTACGGAATGACAATTGTAGACCCAATGAAAGGCTACAAACCACTAGTTGTCGACAAGACAATGGTTAATGAAGACGGCAACGTCGTAATTGACAGGCAAAGACATTCTGCAGATGCACTTGAATTCCAACTTCAATACGCTCAGCTATACCTGAACGATGATGGTGGATATGATCAAGGAAAAATGTTCAAACACGAGACAACCTACACAGTTGTTAACGGTATGTCATTTGGATATGTTCCAAACGCAGCTCACAACGAGCTAATCAAAGGAGATGCAAACAAAAACATCTTCGTTGTCCAACCATGGAACTCTCCAGACCTAAAACAATACCAGTCACAACTATTATTCGTTGAAGCAGGCCAACACGTAAGAATCTTCATTGAGAATCAAGCCAATGAACCAGTGTTCTGGCATGTAGTGGGTGAAATAATTGACCGCGTTACACAAGGCAACGTCGTACAGGCAAAGGGAACAGAGACATGGATGATTGGTGGCTCACAAGGCGCAATCATGGATATGGTCTTTGATGAACCAGGTGTATATGCAGCAGTCAATCATGACTATGCAGCAATCTTTACAGGTGCAGCAACAATCTTTGTCGCAGGTGATCCATTTGGTCTAAACGAGCAATTGGGCACCAACGCACAATCGTATGCTGAACTTTTGGGTAACCCAAGCGATGCAGTTCCACCAAGTGGAATGAACACAATTGAGCATCCAAAGCAAAACTTGCACGGATTGTACACCGATGAACGTGCTGACGAAATAAGTTCAGAATTAGGACTCTAAAACCCCTATTTTCTTATTTTTGTATTTTTAGTAAATGATATATTTCGTATACCAAGAGGCAACACTACATGAGTTTTTTAGACAAGGTCTTGATCTGTGATCAGGTCGATGCAGTCCTCAATAACACTTTACAAAAAAATGGATTATCTGTAACATACGAGCCGCAAATCACGCCAGAAGAACTGGCAAAAAAAATAGGTGACTATGAAATTGTTATTGTACGAAGCAGGACCACAATTACTAAAGACCTGGTGGAAAAGGCAACAAAATGCAAGATTCTGGCTCGGGTCGGAGTCGGCCTTGATAACATCGATACCGATGCAGCCAAGGCAAAAAACATTCGAGTCATAAATGCAGTTGAAGGCGCAATGAATGCCGTAGCGGAACTAGTAATAGGATTGATGCTTGCTATGGCCCGCGACATTCCACGGGCTGACAGGGAATTGCGCAACAACAATTGGATAAAAAAAGAACTGATGGGAACAGAGCTTGCAGGAAAATATCTTGGTATAGTAGGTCTTGGAAACATTGGAAAAAGACTTGCAAGACTAGCACGTGCCCTCAACATGAACATAATCGGATTTGATGTCGTACCAATTGATCCAGAATTTGCAAAAGAGGTAGGACTCATGAAGGCAGACTTGGACACATTACTCCAGAGCGCAGACTATGTTTCTTTACATGTGCCATTATTGGACAGCACAAAAAATCTGATCAACGCACAACGAATCAGTACAATGAAAAAGACTGCAAAGATAATCAACACTTCTCGTGGTGGAACAGTAGATGAAAACGCACTATACGAGGCACTCAAGTCTGGAAATCTAGGCGGAGCTGCTTTGGATGTATTTGAAAAAGAGCCAGCAATTGGCAACAAGCTAATCAGCCTACCAAATTTCATTGCAACACCACACATTGGTGCCCAAACCAAGGAAGCCCAATCGCTTGCCGCAACCGTCATTGCAGAAAAAGTAATCCAGATTCTGCGCGGCGTAATTTAGATTAACTCCTGCAAAATTAAACCTGTTCTCTCCAAACATAGTAACTTTTGTAATAATTTTTGTTTTGCATGTTTTATCGATTTATTCTGTTATTATCTAAAAAATTAAGATAAATTCATGAGTGACTATCTAAATAAACATTATAATGTTCGAGTTGTTAATGTCCGCATGAAAAATATCCCATCTGAAGAAAGAGCTTTGATTCTTCAGGGTGGGGGCTCACTTGGGGCATATGAGGCAGGAGCGTTTGATGTGATTTTTGAAGGAACAGACATCTCACCTTCTAAAACAATTAGTACATTTTCAAAATTTCTTCCAGTAAATAATCCCGATTCATTGATCCTGACTCCTGGCAATTCTTTGGATTCTACTGCAAAATTCTTCTATCTCGAATCGCTTCCAAACAATGATAATTCTTGGTATTATGATCTTGTCAGTAGATATGTAAACGCTGGTGCAAAACCGCAACCGTTCAATGTATCAATTCAAATTAAAACTGGTTCTGAAGACACACTACAAATTTGGAAATACCATGAATGTCATGCCTCTGATTATATTTCATATTATGATGAGAATCTTCTCACATACAAATTCCATGGCAAATGGCAATCAGAAATCAAAGACAAAACATTGTTTAGCTGCGCAGGACTGTCAATTGATTCCTAAATCACCAGAAAAACATCAGTATTGCAACATTTGTTGCAATAACAATATGATCTTACTCTCGAATGTTTCTAAATTATAAGCCCACACGCTATCCAAATATCACGTGATGATCTGCTTGGGAATTGTCCTATGGTGTTGCGATTTGAGGCTAGCTAAAGTGCTATTTTTGACCAAACAATCACAATAAAATCATCCCGTAATTTATCAAAAATCCTAGAAAACCCAGTATTGATTTGAGCCTGAGTGTACAGTCATTGGAAAATAAACAATTAATACAGAATTTGGGAGAGACAGTCTAAATTGAAATCGCTTCTTGCCTTCGCACTATTATCAATAATACTGGTCTTGCCAAGCGCCTATGCGTCAACTGCATCAATTGAGGTAAACGGCAGCAATTACGAAATAGAATACGAGGCAACAGGCCTAACAGTTGAAGGCCTAGAGGCAGACACTGCCACTGCAACGCTTTCTGTACTAGTCACGACAACTGAAGTAGAGGGAACTCTGGCAATCACACTAGATAGGGCCTTTTTTGACTCCAAGACAGATGGTGCAGACGATGACTTTTTGATCCTAGCTGACACCGAAGAAGCAATCTTTGTGGACGAGAAAACCGAAACAAGTAGAATTCTAGCAATTACAGTTCCAGCCGGAACAAATTCTGTTGATATCATATCTCTGGGAACTACGAACTTTGGAACAGGCGAGCCAGCAGCCCCAGAACAAGAAGAGACTCCTGAAGAAACACCAGAAGTGCAAGCCGAAGAACAAGAGCCAACAGCCCAGTGTGGCCCAGGAACAGTACTGGATGCAGAAACTAACACATGTGTTCTGGAATCAACACCAGCGCCAACCGCAGAAGAGCCAGCAGAGACTCCACAAGAAACAGAGGAAACCTCAGAACCAATACAAGAAACACAACAATGTGGCCCGGGAACAGTACTCCAAGGTGATCAGTGTGTGCTAGATCAAACATGTGGCCCAGGAACAATTCTCCAAGACGGACAGTGTGTTTTAGATACTTCTCCAGCACCAGCCGCCCCAACTAGCATGAGCAAAGAACTCATAATTGGCGTTTTTGCGTCATTCATAATCGCATTTGTCATAATGATAATTCTCTGGGCAATAGGCAGAGCAGGCAGAAACAAGAACTAGATTATTTTCTGATTTATCAGATACTGCAAGCCCAAGACAAATTCAGAGTCCGAGATTTTTCCCTCTGACCACCACCTGCCGTTTGTCTTGTACCAGTCTGGAATCTCGGTTTTTTCCTGCAGTTTTTGCCCTTCTGCTAACTTTATGGTGTTTTTCTCCACTAGGAACTTGAAGAACATTGTGTCTGTTATTGCGCCATCAAGCCATTGTGGCATTATGACATTGCTGCCAAAAGGCATGACAACGTTTCCCGCATCTACTAGTTTAAACGGCGCAGATGATTTTTCTCCGTCATATTCTACCTGAATTTGGTATTTTCCCTCGCGAAACAATTCCTCATTGAATGGGACAGGTGTTGTAATTGTGGTGTTTTGCTTTGTTATCTGTACTGGGATTGCACTGCTTTTGATTCCTTCCGAGTCTATTATGTATAGTATTGCGTTTTTGCCGCTAACACTTGATACTGATATTGTAATGGATAGATAGTCCCCATAGTTGTATGTGTCCTTGCTTGTCTGTACTGATACTGATTGTGCGCCAGCAAGCTGAAATGACAACACAATCAAAAACACAACTGCAATTTGGGCCTTCACAGCCGTACTGAATCCAGTCCAGACAAAAATGTTGCTACGTTTTTCTCTTTACCATGTTTTCAAGTGAGCTTACTACGCCAAGAATCTTGGCAGCATCGTCTGTTATGCCAAGCCTTGCAAGTTCTGCGCGAATTACCTCTATTGGGTCAACTTGAGTTTCTTTTTTCTTGTTTAAAAGTTCAATTTCTTTTTTCACGTCAGCAATTTGGACATCTTTTTCTTGCAGCTCCTGCTTTGAGCGCTCTATCTGGGTTTGATGGTATGCGATTTTCTCCAATGTTGCCTCTCGCTCTGATTGCAAGTGCATCAATAGTGAACTGGTGTCGTTTTGCGTGATTTTCTTGTAATGAATTTTGTCAAGCTCCGATCGTGGCTTTACCTGAAAATTCTGCAGGGATTCTATCTCTTCTTTGAATCTCTGCTCATCTGCCTTTAGCTTGTTAATTTTGTCTTTTTTTGCGGCAAGATGAGCATTTACAAATTTGAGATATTGGTTTGTGTTGGAGATATCATCCTTGAATCTCTCTGACTTGTCCTGCACTGCCTCTTCCTTTGTGGAATAGCTGCGCTCTTTGCCAAAGCTGATCTGCCTTGAAGTAACCGCTAATGGATCTACTATTTCCAGCTTGGGACCAATCTCTGTAATGTGAGCCCACTCGTCCTCAGCAGTAACGTCTTGGTTAAAGTGCTTTTTTACATCCTCTTCTGCCTTGGTTAGTCTATTGATGTGCTTTTTTGGCATGTAGTATGGTGAGAATTATACCATATGACTTGCTAGTCGTCTGAAAAATACAAACTCGATATGCTTATTGCTGCCTTTCATACTTGGTATAGAGAACTATAGTTCCTGCGGGTGAAAAACTAGCCTAGGTAAATTCTGACGCTCGCAGACATTTTCTATATTCTGATATCAGCTTACGCATATTAAGGGGGAAAAAATAATCGCGTTAATGCTTACCGCGCAAGATCGAGTCTGGCTAAAGCACTGGCAAGAAAACTCACCAGAGATTAGAAAGACCGCAATAGAGTGGAGAAAACAACCGGCTTTCCACAGAATTGACAAGCCAAGTAGAATTGCCAAGGCAAGACGCCTAGGCTACAAGGCAAAGCAAGGAATCGTAGTCATTAGGACACGAGTCGGAACCGGTGGTATGAGACGACAAAGACCAGTTGCCGGAAGAAGACAAAAACACCTAGGTGTTACTAGAATCAAAGCAGACATTAACATGCAAGGCGTAGCAGAAAACAGGACCGCAGAAAAATACAAGAATCTCAAATTGCTTGGCTCGTACTTTTTGTACAAGGACGGATTCCATTACTGGTTTGAAGTTATCTTAGCAGACAAGGCACACCCAAGGATATCAAAGGACAAAGAGCTTCGCAAGCGAGTAATTCCCGCATAAATTGAAAATTCTTGTTCCATTATTGTTACTAGTAGTGATATTACCTGTATTTGCCGAACCATTATCTGACAAGACTGGCCTCAAGACAACTTTTTCGGTTTCCGTCAACTCTAAATCCTTTGATGTAGAATCTGTCGCAAACTTTGATGTGCGAAATGTCTCATTTGAGGATGACACGCTGATATTTGCAATCAATAGCAGCCTTGAGAATAATTTTGGCGAGCTGCAAATTCCAAATGAAATAACACAAGGGAATCTGCAGTTCTTTTTGGATGGCACACAAATCTCACCCAAGATATTAAAAAATGAAAAGATTTCATTTGTGACACTCGAATTTGCGGGAAATGGAACCCACACCTTACAAGTAAAAAGCGACTTTGCAGAACAACCACAAATAGAAACTATAAAAACAACTGACTATGTCGCAGATGAAAATCCTGATGATGCCATGATAATTCTGGCGGCAGTCGGAATTGTGGTTGCGGGCGGTGCGGCAACTACTGCGGCAGTTTATTTTAAAAGAAAAAAGGCCTAG
>CAYYBJ010000024.1:0-16424 GCA_964470325.1 uncultured Candidatus Nitrosotenuis sp.
GTTTTGTTGTCTTTTTTTGCGTACAAGTCACACACAAGTGAGCCAGTCAGTGGCTTTTCCACATCCACTGCAAATCCCTTTGCAACCAAGTTTGCAGCGCAGATCAATTCCAAAACAGAGTGGTTGATCTTGACTAGGTTTTGCCGGTATAATTCGATTAGTCGCTGTCGCACAAAGTTCAGCTTGGGTATGTCATCAAGATGCAGGCTTTTACCAAGATGATTCGTTACTGTATAGACATCATCTTGAAACTTTTCTAAATCCAAGTAACTAGAATAAAATAAAAACAGCTAGTGAGGTTATACTGCTTCTCGCACTGTCTTTACCTTGGCAATTGCGGTTGGTGCGCCGTTAATTGGCTCTACAATTACGGTTACGCTGTCCTTTGCGCTTCTGCCAGTACTGTCACTCACCATGATTTCAAAGACCAGTGTCTTTGTTTCACCATTTGAAACTTCTGGTGCAATAAATGATGGCTTTGCAATGTCAGATGCAGAAAGTTCTACCTGCTCACCAGAGACTTGTCTCCAGTTGTATGATAGTTTGTTCTTCATTGGGTCTTTGCCAGAGCCAAAGAGTGTTACCTCAGAGTGTTCTGGGACTCGCTGGTCTTTGCCTGCATATGCAGTCATTGCCTTTGCTAATGTTCCTTTAACTGTGATATCTACTGTGTCTGGTTCGCTGTCCTCTTGTCCGTCGTTTGCAATTAACTGGAATGTCAAGACAGTGTCAACTTCGGCCTTTGGAGCCACAAAGCTTGTCTCTAATTCAGTGCTAGTTGACAGGTCAACTGCGGGACCAGAGATTTGGTTCCACAGGTATGTTAGTGGTTCTTCATCTTCATCAGACGCAGAGCCTGCTAGCGATACAGTAGCGCCAATATCTACTTCTTGGTCTTCACCAGCATCAACTGTTGGTGGTGAGTTTACTGGCAATACTGTAACTTTGGCTACATCCTTTGTTGGGAAACCATTTTCATCTGCTACTCGTAGCTCAAAGACCAGAATCTTGACTTTGCCGTTTGCAACTACTGGTGCAGTAAATGTTGGTTCTGCAGATTCAGTATCAGATAGTTCTACTGCTTCGCCGCCTATTTGCTTCCAAGAGAAGCTAATCTCTTCGCTGTCTGGGTCAGAGCCAGAGCCAGCTAGTGTGACTTCGGTTTGCTCGTCTACTACTTGGTCAGATCCTGCGTCTGCAGATGCTCGGACATTATCAGATACTACTGTTACTGTTACGGTATCGCTGTCTTCTCCCCCGTATGGGTCGGTAACGGTTAATTCAAATTGTAATTCAGTTGTTGCACCGCCTGAAACCTCTGGTGCCTTGAATCTAGCCTCGCCCTTTGTTGGGTATGCAATTACTACATCTTCACCGTCGGTTTGTTTCCAAGTGTACTTTATGATGTCCCCGTCTGGGTCAGAACCTGAACCAGTCAAGTATACAAATCTGTTTGACATTGTGTTCTTGTCTGGACCTGCATCTGCTAATGGGTCATCATTTACTGGTCGGACTCTTACAATTACAACGTCGGTTGCTGTTCCGCCACCGTCTGCTTGACATGTAAATCTAAATGCTGTTGGAACAATTTGTCCGTTTGGAATCTCTGGTGCTACAAATGTTGGGTCCACATCAGCAGTTGATGATAACTCTGCAAATGGACCTAGTGTTTGCACCCAAGAATATGTTAGTTCTCTATCTAGCTTGTCATCACATGTTCCTTCTAGTTGTACAGTGTCACCCTCATCAACAATTTGATCAGGGCCGGCTGCAGCAGAAATCAGTGTTGGCTTGCCTGCAGTCATTTTTACTATCATGGTGTCTTTGGCAATTCCACCAAAGCCGTCAAATACTGTTAATTGGAATCTGAAAATACCTGTGCTTCGAGTTACACTGGAGGTATCAAAGCTCGGTGTTTGTGAAGACGGGTCATCCAGTTCTATTACTGGACCATCGATTTGTGACCAGTGGTATGTTAGTGGGTCACCGTCTGGGTCTGTGCCTGAACCATCAAGTGTGACTTCATCACCTTTTTCTACTGTTTGGTCTGCGCCTGCGTCAGCAGTTGGTGGTTGGTTTCTTGGTAATATAGTAACTTTAACTAAATCTGTATCAATTTCCCCATAAGGATCTTCTACGGTTAATTCAAAGGTTAAGATTTTGACTTTGCCATTTTCTACTTCTGGGGCCCTGAAGGTTGGCTCTGCAACAGTGTTTGAAGGTGTCAGCTCAACTTCCTCTCCGCCGACTTGGGCCCAAGAGATTGTCAGTGAGTCATCGTCTGGATCGATTCCTTCGCCCATAAGGGTTACAAAGTCGCCGGATTTTGCAATGTTTTGGACATTTTGAGTAGACGGGGTTACTGCAGCAAATGCTGGAGATACAACCATGCTAACAACAAGTAGTGCCATCAAAACTGTGAGTGATTTTAGTTGCAACGTTTGTATCGTAAAAATACGCCGATTAAAAGCTTTCGTTCAAATCGGGACACTTTGTGGATCAATTTTTTGATTACAGATCAGATGTTTTATGTTTTGTCCAAAATATGATCAAATGTCGATCACTGGATCAGGATCTGTTTTTACGATCAATTTCGGACAATTTGGATCACAAAAACTACTCAAAAATAACTGATCTATAACTTGCGACATTTTGATTTTCGGGCTTTAACAAAAAACGATCAAAACCTCAAATGTTGAAGCTTGCAACAATTGCAGTTATTCTAGGAGTTGTTTTGCTTACATCTAATGCACATGCCGTAAAGCCATGGGATTTGGTAATTTCAGCCAAGTTCGAGGAGACGCAAATAACGGTAGGAGAAAAGCCAGTACTAGTAGGCACAGTTACAGACCAGAAAAGCGAGCCTGTTTTTGGAGCCAAGGTACAAATTCGCTTTGCCGACAGATCCGTTAGCACAACAACTGATGAAGAAGGCAATTTCAGATACGAGTTTGAGCCCAAGACAGATGGAATTTTCTCAGCTAGTATCACTGCAACACTAGCAGACCTCAAGGGAATGAGCAAGGCCACAGTAAAGGTAGGTACGGGTGTTAGCACTTTTGATGAACTATATTATTCCAAGGACTTTGAGCGAGAGATAAAAAACGATCCGTACAAGGCACTCAAGCAAAAACAATACCAAAAGTTCGTAGAAGAACAAAACAAGAAAAAACTAAAGCAAAATGAAATTGAGGCTAAAAAACTAGCTCTGCAAGAAAAGCGAGACATGGCAGATCAGAGACGAAACGACGCAATCAATTCAACCAAGCCCGGTGCCGGAGTTTACTCGTATGACGAGCAAGAGAGATACATTGCCAAAAAGGATCCGCTCCTCAAAGACATGATACGAACCCAGATGGGCTATACGCGTCAGATTTACGATGAGGCAAAATACGAGATGAAAAAGGTCCTAGATGCTGGCGGCTCACCAGAGGATGCAAAAAAGGCATACTTTGACAAGCTAGCAACTACACAGGACAGCCTGCAACAAGTCGGCGCTGCAAACAATACCGAAAATCATTCCAAAATAAAAAAGTCCCAAGACGATAAAATAAACAGCAAAAAGGTCAAGGGCCTTACCTACAACAAATACCTCAAGTAATTTTGCAGGTTCCAATCTGGAACCAAAAAACCCGATCAAGTTCCGCCATAGATATAGTCAAACCTAAAGGATGGCTGGCATGATGTCAACACACATCAGTCTAGGTAAGGGAATAGGCAAATATCTTTCTTCAATACTAGTAGACGAAGAAGGAGTCTCGCTTGAGAACATTTGGCAGACCATTACGGACTTTGGCATAAACAGAGACGATCTCAAAAAGATAGACCCCACATACAAAGAGCTCTTTGAGATTTACTCTGCAATCCGTGCGTACCGAATAAGCGTCAAGTATCTCAAGGATCTAAAAACCAAGCTTTAGGCGGGAGGAGAAATGGACCGCTCTGATCTAAAAGAAAAGGCAATCATCTTGGGATTTACTGGTGCAATATTTCTGCCAATACGATTACTATTAGGGCAATATCTTGTGGAAAATTGGCTAGGAATGCTTGGCGCGGCATCATTGATTTCTTTCATATTGATTATTCTAGTCAAAAAGGGAAAACTGGGCAAAATAGGACAAATCTTTCAGAGGCAAATGACAAAAACGCTTTGGGGAAGATCAGCCAAATGGATAGTTCTGATGTTGGTGGTATTTTCCGCATATTTTGGCACGACCATACTACTTGTGGAAAAGGGAAACACCGAATATTTTGCAGACAAGCAGATAATATCAGAGAACTTTGCATCAAAACTTGATAGGGACACAATTGCAAAGATCCAAGGGCCGCACGCGCATGATGCATTTGGTATTGCGCAATTGCAACACTTGGAATATTTTCTTGCAATATCCTATGCATTGATAAATGACACTACAAATGGCTGGCTTGTCAACTTGCATCTAATAATGTTCGTAGAGCAAATAGAGATACTTGGGCTACTATGGTTTTATCGCCGTGTGTTTAGGCCACAACCTGTCTCTGCCTGAGTCTTGTTTGTCTGTTTTGAACAGACAAATTCAGAAAATCAAAGGCTAAAAAACTACACATGTTGCAAGCATATCTTGTTTTAGGACTGGCAATACTGGGCATGATGTTCTCAGTGACTCATGCTGAAAATTACCAAGTCACTATTCTAGAAGGCACATCCCAGCAAGAAAGTGGGCTAAAGTTCTATCCCGAAACTCTACCATTTAGCGGAGATGACACCATAACTTGGAAAAATAACGACTCGGTTCCACACAGCATAACAAGCGGAATTGGTGCACATCCAGAATACTCTGGCAAATTCTTCAAGACAGGAACCATAACTCCTGGAGAATCAGGCAGTGTCAAAATTGACGTCAAGGAAAACTTTGCATTCTATTATTTTTGTGAATTACATCCATGGCTTGCAGGAAAGCTAGTAGTAGAAACAGCCCCAGAATCTCAACCAGAGACTGCAAATCCAATCACATCAGAATCTCAGATAGGATCTGACCTTCCAGTTAATGGCCAAGTTCATTATGATTTTAGAAAGACACCATATGACATTCTAATATACCAAAAAGACACATTAGTTGGCTCAAAGCATGGACTCTTTGATGATTCTGGCTCGTTTACCAACATCCTAAATAATCTCAGCCCTGGCAAATACGCACTCAAAATCACATATGGCCTACCAACCCAAGTCGGCATCACAAAAGTAGAGATAACAGAGCAAACAATACCAAAATGGGTCAGAATAGATGCCAAGTGGTGGGCAGACGGCACAATAACAGACTCGGAATTTGTAAAGGCAATAGAATATTTGGTAAAGGAAAAAGTAATCACAATTCAGAAAGGCCAGACAACACAAACAGACAAGATAATTCCATCATGGCTCAAGTCCAGTGCCGGTTGGTGGGCATCAGGCCAAATCTCGGATGTCGAGTTTGCCAAAAACCTGCAATACCTAAGCGATAATGGAATAATCCAGATCTAGTTTTTTTGAAGCAATATTCGCACGGCTTCTAGGTGAGAGCAGTTTGCCTTGAGTCCCTTACCATGGTGAAACTTGTAGAAATTTTTGTAGCCAAGACAGTCGCATGAATCGGATGTTACCATGTAGGACTTTTCTGGATCTGATGACGACCTTACCTGGAACAAGTCATCACCTATTTTAATCACGTTTCCCTCTTCGACTAGCTTTTTTGCCTTGCGGATTGTATTTGCACTCATGATACAATTTGATCGGCGACATTAGAATAGATTGCGATCATTGTATGTTTTTTGTGCAAATAATTTACTCGCAGAACACATAAGCAATACCTAGCAGATTTTGATTTGAAAGTGGAGCGAAAATTCAACCAAACCCCAGGAGATACCAACATTGCCATACTTGGGTATTTAACAAAGGTTGGAACTTGGATGAATCTGAGGCAAATTACCACCGGAACTCCTGGCTCTGACCTAAACAGAGAAAGGCTTCGACTAATCTTGGAGAGTTTTGCAAAAAAAGAGTTCGTAGAGATTCGTGAAAGCCAAAACCCCAAGGCAAAGTTTGAATACAAAATAACTGAAAAAGGCAAGAACGCATTTCTCAAGTGCACCAGCTTTGATCCTGACGTTCGATACCTGATTGGCTTGCGCGGCTACAAAGACACCTAGTTAATCCACAGCATAGAGTAGCCCTGCTCGTCTTCAAAAATTAGGTCCATGTCGAATTTTAGGTTCAGATTTTGGAGAATTGTTGCAAGACTTACAGATTGTAATTCTTCATCAAAGTTTTTTGCAACACACAACACTCGGAAGAACGGCTTGCCAGACTTTGAGAGATTTGACGCAAACTGTTCCAGTGTTTGCTTGGATACAGAGTCAAAGAACTTGACTGCAAAATAGCCCTTTTTCGTTGACACCACAACATCCATTGTTTCTCCACCAAGTGTCTGGTTTTGCTTGTAGGGTAGTTTTTTTTCGCCAGGCTTTGCCTTGCGCAAAATCGCCTGCAGTTCCGGAAACACCAGTGACGAGTGGTTTAGGATTTTGTCTGCTTTGGTCTCGCCTTCTGGCAGTGAGGTCTCAAAATTTACTAGATAGGATTGGCGGATAAGCTGGCCCTCAATGGATTTGAGCTCTTTTTTGTATGATTGACCACGTGCAGTAATCCATAAAAACAAAAAGGACAACAGTCCAATTACCACGCCGTTGCTTGCCATGAGCCACACCTGTGTCGTGTATAATTTCAGAATGCTTTCTGCTGAAAAGATCTGATCAGTGTTTGGTACAAATGCCAAGCCAACTTGGCCAGACTCTTCGTCTTTGATTTCCTTGATTTCCCCGTGCTTGTGGATTTCTTCTTGGAATGTAAACTGGGATACCGATATGACAACGGACAAAGACAGCAATCCAATGATGACCATGATTAGTGTTACCCTATACCAAGAGGAAAGATTTTCAATTGCTGCATCTAGTTTTTCTGCCAGTGACCTGTCGTCTTTAGACAACGTAATTGAGCATTTTTATGCGTATTTAATGACTTGTTACAAGTTGTAACATGATACAGTTCTTGCAAAATCGCTTTTATATCTGAGGCTAACTATTCTCATGGAATCAGCGCAAACAATAGTACTTGACGCAAACATAATCATAAAAGAAATTCAAGAGGGGAGAATTCTCAAACCAATCGCAAGGCGAATGAAAAAATACAAATCAAAACTTGTCCTGCCAGAAATAGTTCTAGGCGAGGTAAGCAAGATTACTGGATCAGATCCAATATCTACGATGGAGCGAGTCTATCAATATTACAAGCAGCCAATCATGATGGACAAGACTGATGAGATTTTATCAGAGTCGAAGCGAATCAACGAGAAATACTATGAATGTCACAAATCAGACAGCATGATTTTGGCTACTGCAAAAATTACGGGCTCGACTCTGGTCAGCTTTGATAGGGATCTTTTACAGACGGCAAAGATGGAAGGCGTTCAGGCATTTTTGCCTAGAAATTACATTAGGTGGGGATAGAAAAAATGAAAGCATTGGTTTTAGAACAAAACGACAGGATAATCCAATTGTATCGCTCCATTTTTGCGCAAAAAAACTATGATGCGGAATTTGTCGAAGACCAAGGCCAATGCCTAGACAAAGTCCTTGCAAAAAACAAATACGACTTCGTCATACTGGAAAAGTCAATCCAAACAGACATTGACACAAACCTAGAAGATGAAATTCGAATGGTAAACCCAACTCAAAAAGTCTTTTTCCTCTCGCCATACATGGCGCCAAGGGATGAGGAATTTGCAACAGTCAAGGAAACACTTGACCTAATAGACAAGCCGTTTGCAATGGTGAACCTATTGACACAACTTGAAATCAAGCCAACGCTTGGCAAATGATTTAAAGACAAACAACCAGCTTTTGTTTAATGGGCCTCAAGCGATATTTTGCCAAGCGTGCACTAGTGTTGTTTGGAGTTTTGATGACAACTCTGCTTTTGACAGTACTGCTTGTGGGCTCCAACATGGATGCCATACTAAAGAAAGGAATCGCAATACAAGTTCGGGCTGAAATAGTAGAAAACAAGGATCTGATGGCAGGCTTTGCAGGAACTGCTGAGCTAAACCAGTACATTGATGACCAAATATTACAGCGCACCAAGGCATTAGGACTTGATGAGCCATGGCACTCCCCAAGAAGAATCGGCCTTGCAATGTACAAGATTTTGATTTTGGATTTTGGGCACTCTGCTTTTTTGACAAGCGATTCTGGCTCTACTGCAGTAGGGGATATCATACTAGAAAAGCTGCCAAGAACAATTCTACTCTTTACCACTTCCACGATAATCATATCTACAATAGGCATACTAGTTGGTGCAGTTGCTGGAAGCAAGGTAGGCTCTAAAACAGACAAGATAACATCATCGTTTGCCATAATTAGCAGTAGCTTTCCGGTGTGGTGGATTGGACTGTTGATGATCTTTGCATTTTCTTTTTGGTACGGAATATTTCCTGCACGGGCAACTCCGATTGTTCCCCCAACGGATCCTGGCTATATCGGCTCGTTGCTATATCACATGACTTTGCCAATAATTACCATAGTGTTAATCGGGTTTGGCACTTGGGCGTATCTTGTTAGAAATTTCATGGCAGGAATAATGCAAGAAGACTTTGTTTTTGTCAAAAAAACAATAGGCATCAAACAACGCAAAATAATTTTTGGCAGTGCACTCAAAAACGCGGCACCTCCAATAGTGACCATTTTGGCTCTGAGTCTCTCTGGCTCTTTGGGTGGAGCAATAATTACAGAGGCGGTTTTTGACTGGCCTGGAATGGGGCGATTATACTTTGAGGCAATCACGCTAATGGACCTACCCGTGATAGTTGGAGCGACATACGTTCTAACGGTGTTCTTTTTGATCAGTATTTTTGTCTCGGACTTGTTGTACGGCTATTTGGATCCAAGAATAAGGACTGGGTAAAATGGATTACACCGAAATTAAATCCAGTTTTGCAAAAAGCAAGGTAGGTATAGTCGGCCTAGGAATGCTTGCATGTCTGGGGTTAGCATCGATTGGAACAATGCTTGTAATACCGGTAGAGACATACAAGCAGTGGAACAATCCCGCAAGCTGGACTGAATACCCAAAGTCTGCACAGCCGGGCTGGATAAACTGGTTGGCTGATAAAAAAATACCAGAGCATGTGATTTTGGATGAGCCGACCACGACACTGAAACAAAGCAGTTCCGAGTCTGTGATAATACAGCGATTTGTTGTGGATTATTCCTATGATTACTTTCCAGGCGAGTTTTTGCTCAAATATGATGCCCAATATTCCGGCGCATCATTGTTACAAATAAGCGTGATTAGGCCTGACGGAACAAGTTTGAAGATATTATCAACGTCATTACCGTATGCCAAAGAAAAAACTAACTATGCAGACAAGATATTTTCAACAAATGACGCAATCAAGAAAAACCTCAGACTCCAATCAGAACAATTCTCGTATTCAATTCAAGAATTTAGTGCCAAAGAGATAATCTTTGCAAAAAAAGACACGCATGAAACGCTAAAAGGAAAATATGAGTTTGTTGTGGAATTATCTGGGGCTGAAAAACTTGATTCCAAGCTCGTGCTCGGAGGCAAAGTCTTTGGTCTTGCTGGAACTGATGAACTCAGGCGAGACTTGGCAATAGGACTGCTCTGGGGGACGCCAATTGCGTTATTCATAGGAATTGTTGTTGCGTTTGGCTCTGTCGTTTCTGGATTGATATTTGGAGTCTATGCTGGCTACAAGGGCGGCAAGACTGACGAGTCCATGATGCGATTCAATGATGTAATCTATGCATTGCCGGCATTGCCGTTTTTGATAATACTCTCAGTTACCACATCCAATAGCATATTTTTGATGATTGGATTTTTGATGATCTTTGGTTGGGTAGGGGTAGCCAAGGTGTCCAGAAGCATGGCACTACAAATCAAAACACGCCAGTTTGTCGATGCCGCAAAGACAATGGGCCAAAAAGACTCCAAGATAATACTTCGGCACATAATCCCACAGATAATACCGTATGCTCTGGCAAGCATTGCAATTTCGGTTCCGGCTGCAATTACCACAGAAGCAGGCCTTAGCTTTTTGGGTCTTGGTGACCCAACATACCCAACGTGGGGTCAAATTCTCCATGACGCAAAATCCCATGGGGCAGCTGCTAGAGGATTGTGGTGGTGGATTGCACCGCCTGGCGTAATGGTTGCAATAACTGGCCTTGCCTTTGTCTTTATTGGGAATTCCCTAGAGTCTACTGTAAACCCAAAACTTAGGCGTTAATTTGAGATTTTAAAATCACGGATTATCTTCAGAGCGTTATCGTTTAGTTTTATGGTGTAGGCTGCAGCGTTTGGGTCTGTTAGTTGTGCCAGAGTTTCTGCAAAAGCAGTTTTGTCCTTGCCACGCTCATACATACCTCCAGTCTCTTTGATGCAAAGCGGGAATTTTTTGAGCGAGAGTCCGTTTTGGAAAAGATGAGATATGAATTTTTTATAGTGTTCTGTCTCATACCAGTCAATGTTTTTTTCCTCGCATACGGCAATCCAAGTATCTATTGAATTCTGATAGATTGCCTTTGTCCTAAGGGTGTCTAGTGACATTTAGAAATCTGCGCGCTTCATTTTAGAACCGCATCTTGGGCATGTGGCTCCCTTGAATTTGTGGTTACATGTAAGGCAGACATACTTGACTCCCCCTCCACCTTCAGAGTTGAATCCAAAGAATCCGCCTCCTCCACCTGACGAGTCTCCCCCATATCCGCGCATCTTGCTCATCTGGCTGCGTCTAATCCAGATTGGCAATAGGATAAAGACTGCTAATGCTACTGCAAGTCCTGTGTATGGCGGAAATCCTAGCCATGTGAATAGAATTTGAATGCCTATGCTAAAGGCAAGTGATGCAAATAGGTAAACGAGATATCTCTTGTAGGTATACAACACAGTAATTGCCTTTAAAAAGGATTTAAAGTTTTGTCAGTTTTTTTGCTCATCATCTGACTCAAAAATTATTGGAATTTGGTTTCCTTGGCTATCCCACGCAAAAACATCCTCGTCGTTTTCGTATGGTGATTGGACTATGATTGATACGAGCCCAAAAAAGTTGTGCAGGTCTGTAACTGATGGCTCTGCAGAACCACTTGGGTGAGAATGAGCGGTTCCAACATAAGCCAGGTCTAGTGGTAAAAACGATTGTGGAAATCCTGCAAAGGTTTGGTCGGAATATGAAAATGGTGGAATAGACAGGCCGTCGATTGTTATTGTTCCCTTTTTTGATTTTCCCTTGAGAATCAAGATTGCCTCGTTTGGGTGCTTCATTTTGCAATATGATATGATGCTGTCCTTTGTTTTTTGTTTTAGAATGACTTTGCGCTCTAGCTTGCCCATCTAGTTGACCTCGCATTGTATTCCAAGTCTTGCCAGAGTTGATTCCAGATCAGATGCTAGTTTTTGTCGCTGTGATGACTTTTGGTCCAACTCGGATTGGAGGTTTTTGATTTTTGCTTGTGCGTCTTCCGAATCTGATTTGGACGTTGCCAGTTGTTTTTCAAGGGATTCAAGCTTTTTGCGATCAAATGATAATGACTGTTTTTCTACTTCTTGGATTTGGGACCGAATTGCCGCCTTTTTTGCAATCATGGAGTCAAGGGACAACATTAGGTGTGTTATATGATCAACTGACTTGTCTGTCTCCTTGACAGATACAGTACCAGAGACAATTCCCTTCATACATGACTCAAGAATCGTAATAATTGAAGCCTTGCTTTCTGTTGCTATTATCTTGGATGGTCGCTCCACTAGTCTTTCCAGTATTGATTTTAGGGATTTTTCAAGCGATGTGACATAGACATATTTGCCAAGAGGCCTCGATATTTTGGAAAATTCGTCATCGATTTCTCGGTCTAGTCTTTCTTCTTGTGATTTTATCTGCTGGATCTTGTTTTCTATTTCTAAATGTTTTAGGTATTCCGAGGAGGTACGTGCATCCGTAATTTGTTTTTGTGTAGATTCATACAGTTTTTGTGCGGCCAAATCTGATTCCTGGAGTTTTATGATATGATTTTTGATATCAGTAATTTCTTGTGCTGAAGCATTCATCTTTGATATCATTTCTTTGATCATGTCACTGGAGGATTCCAGTGTGGAATAATCGCCTAGCATCCTCGATATTCTGAGATTATCCTCAGTTACCAGCTCCAAATGATCCTTGAGATCCTGGGCATATTTTTTTGCAAATACGTGAATGACTCGACTGTGCTTGCCCAAAACATCGCCAATTTTTTTTAGGGCGTAGGATGCCGCCTCTTGTGTTTTGAGTACGTCCTCATATGCGGATACGGAAGGCAGTGGTTTTTTGGATTCTTTTGATATTACGTCAATGACTTCCGTTTTTGCTCGAACCACTATAACTCGAAGAATTTTTTCAATGTCATCTACCTTGAGGTCATCATTTTTGAGGTGGTCAATTATTTTGTAAATAGAATTCAGCTCGCTTTGTATTTCAGAAAACATTGGCTTGGACTGGATGACGATTTTCTTTTTTAGTTCCTCTTTTTTTGTAGATAGAATTGAATCGATTTGGTCTATGGTTACCTTTTTTGTAGATATTTCTGACTCTTCTTGCTTTTTTTTGCCCCAGCCAAAGACCATGTTGGATTTTGATGTTGATTCCAATGTATACCTGTCGTATCTTAAATTTTAAAGCAGGACCATACGACGCCATAATATGGCATCAAAGATCCTCAGCCAGAACAAAAACGGCAGTTTTTGTGGCATGGTTAGCCAGACAAATACCATTAATGTATCAATACCAACACTGTGGAAAACGGTTGGCAACTACACAGGCCTGCCAGAGTGGGTACTGGATGTAAAACAAACCGAGTCATTATCAAAGATAAAAAACGACCTTGGTGCGGCGAGAAAAATAACCTTTGCCGACGGAGGCGAAGTAATAGAATATGCAGTGGGCTGGAAGGACAAAGAATACCTCTCATATATTGCAACTAGCGGTTTGCCGCTTGCTGGATATCATGCCACAATATCAGTTGCGGCAAAGGGTAAGACATCTCAGATAACATGGACCTCGTTTTTGATAAGCCAAGACTCGGATAAGAAACAATTCTCAGACTTTTTGGGATTTATGGAATCATTTTATTCAAAATCCCTAGAGCAACTCAAGACAAAGCTGGAAAAAGCAACATAAGCTAGTACTGCATACCAAAAATATGAGTGACATTCGTTTTACACTAATTGGAATATGTTTGGTTTTTGCCGGGTTTATTGTGTTAGGAGTATTTGGCCAGGACCATTACAATTTTGCAGTACAAGAGCGAGAGTTTGGTGATTGTTTTACATATGAAGATGGAAAACAGGTCGAGGTAAGCTGCAATGAGAGAATGCAGGATAGAATAGGATTCTTTGGAGTGGTTGTATCTATAATTGGCGCGGGAATTTTCTTTTTGATCAAAGGAGTCAGAGGAAAATGGGACCAGGACGTCAAGCCGGAAGACAAGGTTGGTCCAGACTCTAGCTTTCCAAGCTAGGCGGTAATTATTCCGTTTTGTATGAGATATTGAATCCCTTTGACAAAGTCGCCGTTGGTGATTTTGCCTTCTGACCACCACTTGGCGTTATTTTTTATCCAGCCTGGAATTTTTTTGGTCGTTGTTTCTTGTTGTGTTGGCGGTACCTTGATGACCTTTTCTTTTATCAGATATTGAATTCCCTTTGTAAAGTCCCAGTCGTCGATTTTACCTTGCGACCACCATTGAGCATTGCTCTTAATCCAGTCTGGAACAACGATAGAACCATCAGATACCAAGTCTGGGATCTGCTCCAATAGGACAATTTTGATTCCATTTGCTCGGAGATCAGAAATTAGCGTTTCTAATAATTGGATTTTTTCTTGGTTTATTTCATTTTTGAATGCGTCTGTTTTTACTGCAAAATCAGAGGATTGGAGGCTAATTACGGCAAATCCGTGTTGTTTTATGCTGTTCATTGTTTTTGCCAGGGCTTTTTGTGGAATTGTGCCCTCAAAGAATGGGTCATCGCTTATCAAATTAACAAAAGACGTGGTACTTGGGATGTGTTTTAGTGAATCATTCGATAAGGTATCGCGTGGAATTGCTGCACTGATGTATGTAATTTTTGCTTCATTTACAGCGTCCAGTGTGTCTTTATTGAAGACATCATAAGGCGGGCTAAAGATTGTTGCCTTTTTGCCAAAGACCTTGGATATTTTCTCATTGGTTTGGATTATGCTTGCCTTTTGTTTTTGTTTGTCAAACGTGGTGTGATCAATGTACTCCCACCCACGATTTGCTATTTTGATATTAGATGTCTTGTTTAGCTTTTCTTTTAAAAAGTTGACAGTTTTTGGGTCGTCGCCAGTGAATTTGCCAATTACAGATATTGTAAGAGGGGTTTTTGTTTTGTCAAATGAATCAATTACTCCGTTTTGTACGTCATTTAGCCAAAAGTCTTGGAAATTATCCATTCTAAAGGCAACACAGTTACAGTTTGGTTTTTCAGGCTCAGATGTAGTCACGGTTGGTTTTGGAGTTCTTGGTTTGTCAAAGTCTTGTATTTGTCCTATTGGTAGAATTTGGTATTTTGTCTTGACTTGATCAATTAAGGACCCCAGCTCTTCAATCTTTGTTGAATTGACCTTGTTAACATAAAACCCATTCTCATATTGTGCAAACTCGTATGGATGCATCATCACCACAGCATATCCATACTCGAAGAGGCTTTCCTCGATTTTTTGCATTATAACGTCATTTGGTATGTGTCTCCACACCCCAATTGTAGGATCTAATCTTGCTGTAGTAGGAAGTATTGGAAATTCGTAAAAGTTTGATTTTTTAAAAATTGGAGGCTCACGGGCAGTAGTTGCATGGCTGATGTGAGTAAATCCATTTGCTTTGAGTATTGATATCGTATCATTATTGAACAGATTTTCAGGCGGGATAAATACAGTAGGAGTCACACCAAGAACTGATCGTATCTTATCATTTGCTGGCATGATGAGCGCTTCTTGGTCTTTTTTGGATAAAGTAGATAGGATTTTGTTGTTCCAGCTATGATTTGCTACCTCTAGCGGCGGATCAGATGCCAGGCCTCCTTTTATTGCATCAACTAGTTTTGGATCAGTGCCAATCAACCCACCAATCACACCAACAGTAAATGAAGCGTCTTTTCTCTCAAAGAGCGATATCAGTTCCATTTGTGATGGCGCTAGAAAATAATCCTGAACATCATCTAGACGAAATGCAACACAATTACAATTCAGGTTATCACTGTTTAGCTCCGGATTGTTCAGATAGATTTTGGTTATTCCCGTTTCGTCTGTGATTGTTACTTTTTTGGCGGCAATTGTGTTTAGCTGTCCTGTCGAATCCTTTGATTTTATGTACAAGGCATAGTTACCGACCTTTAGTTTTGAAAAATTGGTAGTTCCCTTGGCTGTGACTTCGGACTCAGCAACCTTGTTCTTCTTTGAATCATATAATTGGGCAACGAACGAGCCATCTTGCTTTGTGACCTTGTTTTTGGTGTTATTGTAGACCTCTACTGGAAACGACTTGTCTAGTATGACTGGCCACTTGGTGACAATTTTGAGGTCCTGGGCAATTCCCGGCTCTAGCTTAATTGGGGTGTGAATGTATTTTAGGTTCTGACCAAGTGAGATTTCCGCAAAATAATTATCACCTATGCGAGTAGTTGGATAAAGCCAGGCTCTAATTGCCTGACCGTTTTGTGCCGTTTCTGAATAACTCCACCATTTTCCATCGTATGACTTTATCCAGACCTTGGCCCCAGCCAGCGGAGTTTCGCCATTCTTGTGATACACGGTTAGCAATAAACCTCCAGCGTTTTTGATTGGAATCTCTATGCTGGTGTTCTTTTTTAGATCAACAAATTCCGTAGTCGCATACATGCTGTTAGAATACACTTCGATGCTGTATCTTTGATCTAACGGCAACGAAGGCAAAGTAAAGGGGTTTGTTGGAATCGATGCCAATTCTTGGATTGGATTTTTGTCCTGGTTTTTGTACACCTTTATGGTGATTCCTTCAGGTGTTACACGCTCGTTTTTTTCGTTTTTGATATAGACATCAATGTTGCCTGTCTTTTCCTGTGCAAAGGCAGGAATTGTCAGTCCCACAAACAATACTAACAAGACTGCAAAAATTACAAGCTTCATTGATGTACCCTCTTTGCGCTAGTCCATTTCGCCTTGAGCCCTAGCAGTTCTTCTAGAGCTGCCTTGAGTTGCATAAAGTCGATTATCTGCTTGTATCCAATTACTAAAAACACTGAATACAGAATCATTCTTTTATCGTCACCATCCATCCTTATTGCCATTGCGCTTAAAAGATAC
>CAYYBJ010000025.1:0-7136 GCA_964470325.1 uncultured Candidatus Nitrosotenuis sp.
TCTGTGCTCTTTAATTTCCTCAATTATGCTTCGAAGGTGAGCAATGTTTCTAATGGTGTTGCCGCCAATCTTCTTGTATAGGGTCCAGAATTCCGGATTTGTAATTTCCTCTCTGTCTTTGGCTACTTTGAGTCTGTGTCGCAATGCTCGGACCTTTTTGACATAGACTTCCTTTTTGCCTACGCGAGCTCCTTTTCGACCCTTCTTTGAACCAGTTGTGGTTCCACGCTTTTTCTTTTGAAACTTTTTGAATTCCGCTCTACCACGTGAAGTACCTTTTGCCGATTTTATTGTGATTGCGCCTGCTGTGATTAGGCTTCGGATGTTTTGTCTTGTGATTGCGTCTGCAATGTCATCTGATCTTTCTGGGTCAAACTTGATTCTGGACAGACCTACTCCTACAACTCGTGATACGAGTCGCTTTTTGGTTCTAAGATTTACTACCACTTGTTCTCACTCTTGCGTTAAAGACCTTGAATTTCTTTTGTGTTGCTGCTGCAACGATCTCGATTCTCTTTTTTGTTCCAACACCATGGGCAATTCTTACTCCATCAGTTTTTGGGTTTAGTTTTTGCAAATCATTAACATTGTGAATCAAATTATCTGTAAATCCTGATGGGTGCAATCCTCTTGCTGCCTTTGGACCCCCATATCCAACTTTTACTAGTCCTGGTCTGCCACGAAACTTTTGTTTTCTCTGGTGGTTGTCAATTCCCTTTGGTTTTCTCCAAGACCACTTGGCTAGTCTGACATAACGCCAGCTTTCCTGTCTGATAAAGTCTGGTCTCTTAGCATCGATTTTTTCTCTTAGTGCTAGCAGATCCTTATTGATGGTCAATAGATGGACTCCTTGGATTTTTCAATAAATAGGTTGCCCTGAGATCAACCACAAAAAGGAAGAGATAATAATAATGCAGAGTCGGTGTGGATATTCAATGACCCCAGATTCATTGATGTGGTGAAAAATATGGATTCAAAAACGACACTTACGCCCAAATTTATCGCACAACTAGAAGCCTTTGGAATCAAACCGTCCCAAGTATTTCGAAACCTTACGCCTGAAAAGCTTGTAGAGGCAGCAGTACAGAGAAACGAAGGCATAGTCACTTCAACTGGTTCACTTGCGGTAAAGACAGGCAAATACACAGGCAGATCGCCAGACGACCGATACATCGTAGATGACGATGAGACCCACGACAATGTAGACTGGGGCAGAGTAAACCACCCATTTCCAATTGACAGATCTGACAAGATTTTCACAAAAATGAAAAAGTTCGTTGAAGGCAAAGATCTCTTTGTCTTTGATGGCTTTGTCGGAGCAGACAAGGATCATAGACTGGCAATTCGAGTCATAAATGACCATGCTTGGCAAAGCCTCTTTGCAAGACAGCTATTCGTTCGACCTTCTGCAGCCGAACTAGAAGAGCATCAGCCAGATTTCACAATAATGTGCATTAATGGATTTGAGGCAATTCCCGAAGTTGACGGAACAGGAACTAATGTCTTTATCCTAATTGATCTTACCAAACACCTAGTCCTCATTGGGGGAACAAGCTATGCAGGAGAAATGAAAAAATCCATGTTTGGCGTAATGAACTATCTTTTGCCAAAGAAGGGAGTATTCCCAATGCACTGTTCCGCAAACATTGGCAAAAATGGAGACACTGCACTCTTCTTTGGATTATCCGGTACGGGCAAAACAACACTTTCTGCAGACAATGACAGAATGTTAATTGGAGATGACGAGCACGGATGGTCAGACAAGGGTGTTTTCAACTTTGAAGGCGGATGCTATGCAAAATGCATCAACCTAAACCAAGAATCAGAACCGCAAATCTGGAATGCAATCAAGTCCGGCGCAGTCCTAGAAAATGTAGTAATTGACAAGCAAACACTCAAGCCAAACTTTGATGATGGCTCTCTCACAGAAAATACAAGGGCTGCATATCCACTAGAATACATTCCAACTGCAATTTTCCCAAGTGTTGGAGGAAATCCCAAGGTTATCATATTTCTCACAGCAGATGCACTAGGTGTTTTGCCACCAGTGTCCAAGCTTACCAAGGAAGGCGCAATGTATCATTTCATGTCTGGCTATACTAGCAAGCTAGCAGGCACAGAACGAGGCATCAAAGAGCCAAAGGCGACCTTCTCAGAGTGTTTTGGCTCACCATTTATGCCAAGGCCTGCATCAGTCTATGCAAAAATGCTTGGCGATAAAATTCGCACTCACAATACTGTGGTGTATCTAATCAACACCGGCTGGTCAGGTGGACCATATGGTGTGGGAAAACGAGTCTCTATCAAGCATTCTAGAGCAATGGTCACAGCAGCTCTTACAGGTGCACTAGACATTGTAAAATACAGACATGATGATCTGTTCAACTTGGATGTTCCAACAGAATGCCCAGGTGTTCCATCCGAAGTATTGGATCCAAAATCAACTTGGCAAGAAAGAGATGCATATGATTTATCTGCAAAGAAGCTAGCTCAGATGTTTGTAGATAATTTCAAGAAATTTAAAACAGTTGATCCTACCATAGTCAACGCAGGACCAAAGCCCTAATTCTGCTTTTTGTAAATCATCAATCCAACCATTCCAATAATAGCTATAATTCCACCAAGTATGATTAGTGGTTGGTATGGTATTCCAATGTCAAGTGTTTGGTGATTTGCAGATTCGACAACTATGGTATTATACACTGATACGGCGTCATTTTCTGTTTTGAGCTCGGCCTGAACCCAATATTTTCCGGAATTGCCAACTGTAATGGATTGGTCTTTTGTTGGAGTGATGGAAATACTATCGACTAGTCTTCCATCATCATTGTATACTGTGATTTTTGCATAAGACCATTTTTCATTAAAGTCTATCCCAAAGTCCATCTTGCCATTGTTCTCAAATATCTCAATTGCACCATCTGCAATTCGAAGCAAAATTGGAATTCGTTGTGTTACCTTGTCTGATATGACAATACTTCCTTGATATTGGCCTGGTTTTTGCTCGACAAGTTCTGCCTTTACAAATAAAACATTACCATCGATCCAATGATCAAATTTTATCGCAGGATTGTCAAAACTGATGGTTATTTTCGGCCTAGGTGCGGTGTTGTCTAGTGCATTGATCTCAAAGCTCAGAGTCTGGGATTTGGTAAATGGCGATAGGTCAAAGATTGCAGAATCTGGACTGACTGACAAATTTGCATCAAATGCACGCGTTATGTTTAGTCTGCCGACTCCGCTGATCTCTTGTGGAAACAAGTTCCCAAACGTATCTGATACTGGGTCTGCGGTACTAACTATGATGGATTTTATTTGCTGGGGGGACAGCTCTGAATTTTTTTCCAGCAAAATTGCAGCAGCCCCAGAAACATGAGGTGCTGCAAAGCTAGTACCACTGGTGAAATTGTATCTTCCATGAATGGATGTGGTGTTTACAAAGACGCCAGGCGCCACTATGTCTGGCTTGATGTAAAATGGAGAAACCGGCCCTCGCGAGCTAAAAAACGACACAAAGTCTGGATGGTAAAACGTGTTCATTGTTCCAGTAGTTTTGTTTTGAAGCATTGACAGTAACGCAGAGCCATCTTCTTTTGACATGGATACTGCGGGAATTCGAGGCTTGTATTCTGGGCCTTCCAGCTTGTTGTTCAAATCGCCTAAGAAAATTCCAGGTTCGTTGTTATACACAACTAGTGCTTTGGCACCTGCGTTTGCCGCATTTTTTTCCTTTATTGAAAAATACAGCAACTCATTTTTTGCATCGCTTCCTCGTTCTACTAGCAAGATCTTGTCTTTGACATCAAGGCCTATCAAATCTGATTCCTTGCCGTATTTTCCAAATACTATTTCGCTTGTTAGTGGCTCGACAAGTGGTACAATGCCCACCATTGGCAATACCTGAAAACGCTTTCCATCAATGTCAAGTGTGGCAACTAGACTTGCTGTGATGTTGTTGTATGTTGCGCCGACTGTTATTGCGTGAGGATCCTTTCCGGGACTACCAATTGTTCTAAGATCGGGACCGCTGTTTCCGGCAGCAGCCACTACAACAATTCCTCTTTTTACTGCATAATTAATTGCGTCTTCTATTTTGTCATTGGTTCGATTTACCCCAAGACTCAGGTTGATAATGTCCGCATCATCTTCTACTGCTCTTTGAATTGCCTTTACTATGAGATCAGATGATACTGAATTTCCGGTATCAGAAACACGATATGCTAAAATCTTTGTCTCTGGTGCAACTCCTCTAATCTTGCCGTTTGCCGCAATAATTCCGGCAACCTCTGTTCCGTGGCCGTTTGTGTCTTGTGAGACATCGTCGTTTTCAATGAAGTCATATCCTCCAATTATTTTTCCATTTTGCAAGTCTGGATGACTGGAATCAACACCAGTATCAATCACTGCAACTTTGATGTCTTTGCCATAAAATCCCAAATTATGTGGATATTGTACGCCTACATGTTTTGATGATTTATCCAGTAGGATCTCTGTAGTTGGGTCTATCTGAACTTTGACAGAAAACAAAAACACACCAGTCACTACCAAACAAAAGCAAAAAACAAACAATTCGATTTTTTTCATTTTATTTCTGATACCACTCAATTGGCGTCTGTTTTTATTTTTGATGTCATCCACAAATCCAATATATGGAGACAAATCATTAAATTAGAAAACGAACTCCAGCCATTCATGGGAAAATTCACACTTCCTGAAGTACCATATGCATACGACGCATTAGAGCCACATGTTGATGCCAAAACAATGGAAATCCACCATTCAAAGCATCACCAAGCATATACAAATGGCCTAAATGACAACTGGGAAAAACTTCCGGCCGACATGCAAAGCAAAGACCTACTTGATGTCTTGGCAAGCATATCTTCAGTTCCAGAAGCAGTACGTGGAGCAATAAACTTCCACGGAGGCGGATACGACAATCACAGATTGTTCTGGAATAACATGAAGCCAAACGGAGGAGGAACACCAGGCGGATCGGTTGCAGATGCAATAAACAAAGCATTTGGCGACTTTAACGCATTCAAAGAACAGTTTTCCACAAAAACCACAGCAATACAAGGAAGCGGTTGGGGCTGGCTGGTATTCAACCCAAAAACAAAGAACGTTGAATACAAGGCAATGCCAAACCAAACAAGCCCGAGAACAGAAGGACTTGTGCCGCTCTTAGGACTGGATGTTTGGGAACATGCATACTATCTCAAATACCAAAACAAGAGAGCAGACTATGTTGGTGCTTGGTGGAACGTTGTAAACTGGGATGAAGTAGACAAGCGCTACTCTAAAGCAAAATAATCTTACTCTTCTTTTTTGTTTAGCTTTCCATCCAGATGTTGTTGATTTTCTTGTTGGTACCTACTACAAACGCAATTCCTTCCCATGGCACAGAAAACTTGTTGTAGAATCGATGCGGAACTTTGGGTGGAATGAACATCATTGTGTTTGGTGAAATGGTTTTTGTCGTCTTTCCTATGGTAACATGACATTTTCCCTTTAGAGAATAGACCAAGACATATTCGTCTTTGTGAATGTGTAGTTGGTGCACACGACCTGATTCTATTCTTGCCTTTAGGCCAACAATTCTGTTTCCTTTGATTTTCTCATCAAGTAGTAACTTGATTTTGAGCTGGTCTGTTGGATGTTCTTTTTTGTATGGAAAAACCCATTTTGATTTTGGCTTGGTAAATTTTCCAGATTTTTGCACCATACTCAAATCCAATTTTTAATGAATGCATTTATTAGCCAACTGACAGGTTTTTTGTACATGAGTGAAGAGCAGGCCCAACAATTTCTCTATAGGATGCAAATGCTAGAATCGATAGCTGCAAGCTTGGATCAAAAAGAAGGGACAATTGTAAATTTCCTACGCGAGGCAATGGCATCCGTCGAATCCATTAGGAACCTTTCTGGCGGACAAGAAATTGAATCCCTTATTCCACTAGGATTGGGTGCGTACACCAAAGCAAACATTCCTTCAAACTCTAAGGTCATTATGGATATTGGGGCAGGAATTGCAATAGAGCGAGACCATGTATCGGCCATGAACTATCTGGAATCACGAATCAAGGAACTCCAAGTGGCACTCAATGAGACCTCTGCACAAAAACATCAGGCAATGATGCAGCTAGAGGGCCTAAAAGAACAAATGAACCAAATGATGCAGTCAGAGACTCCTAAGCAATAAGTGATATTATGTTTGACAAATTACGAAATGCATTCTCGTCAGTAGCTAAGTCGTTTAGCGAAAAAGAGCTAAAAGGTAGTGATATTGATGATGTCTTATTCCAACTAGAACTTGCACTAATGGAGTCAGATGTCGCAACCGAAGTAATTGATTCCATCAAGTCTGATCTGAAAAAAACACTTACTGGCACATCTGTTGACAAAAGCCAAATTGAAAAATTCATCAAAGATAATCTGATTGGAAGCATATCTGCACTCTTTGATGAGGCTGGTACTGTGGATCTTTTTACCAAAATTAACTCTAAAAAGGCAACAAATGAGCCATGCATAATTTTGTTTGTTGGAATTAATGGCACTGGCAAAACAACAACCCTTGCCAAACTAGCATATCTTCTAAAACAAAACAAGTTCTCTATTGTTATTGCAGCAGCTGATACGTTCCGTGCAGGCGCAATAGAACAACTAACGGAACACGCAAACCGACTTAATATCAAAACCGTAGCACAAAACTATGGGGCAGATCCCGCTGCAGTTGCACGTGATGCAGTACTGTACGCAAAATCTCACAAAATTGACTGTGTGTTAATTGACACTGCTGGTCGAATGCAAACAAGTAAAAATCTGATGGAACAAATTGAAAAAATCACCAAGGTAGTAAATCCTGATTTGAAGATTTTTGTTGGCGACTCTCTTGCAGGAAATGATACTGTCAACCAAGCACGAGAATTTTTCCAACACACAAAATTTGATGGCGCAATTCTAACAAAAAGTGATGCAGATGCACGAGGGGGTGCGGCACTATCTATTGTCAAGATCACCGCAAAGCCTGTCATGTATGTGGGAATGGGTCAAGAATATGCAGATCTGAGGCCTTTTGATAAGAAATTATTCTTGGAAACTGTCTTTGGCGAAGGCTTTACAGTTGCCATACCAGA
>CAYYBJ010000025.1:7236-16362 GCA_964470325.1 uncultured Candidatus Nitrosotenuis sp.
ACCAAAACCAGAACCAAAACCAGAACCAAAACCAGAACCAAAACCAGAACCAAAACCAGAACCAAAAAAGAAGAAGAAAAGTGACGATCCCTTTGAAGGAATCTCAGACTCGGACATCTCAGTATATGCAGACCTCTATGATGTACCGCCTCCAGAAACCGACGATGAGGCATTTGATATGGCCGAGAAAATCCGAAAATGGATTGCAGGTGGTCGTCCAAAGCCAGGCCAAGAAAAGAAAGTCGAAAAAGTAGAACCTGCAGAAGAGCCGGAAGAGGAACCAGAGAAAGAAGACAAGGTTAAAGAAAAGGAAGAAAAACCAAAGAAGAAAGGACTTTTCGGTTGGTTAAAGAAATGATCAAATCTAAAGATGTCTTGACATTAGGCGAACTAGACAAAAAAGAAATTCTGCAAACAATCGACTTTGCAATCAAGCTCAAACACGAACTCAAAAAAGGAGTTGTAAAACCTCTTCTCAAAAACAAGACTCTTGCAATGATTTTCCAAAAGCCGTCCACACGAACCCGAATTAGCTTTGAGACAGGAATGTTTCAGCTTGGCGGGCATGCAATCAATCTCTCTGGTCAGGATCTACAACTTTCACGTGGTGAAACAATAGAAGATACTGCAAAAACTCTGTCAAGATATGTAGATGTTGTAATGGCGCGAGTCTATGAGCACTCTACACTAGAGTCACTAGCAGAAAATGCAACCATTCCTGTGATTAATGGACTATCAAACTCGTATCATCCATGCCAAATTCTAGCAGATCTAATGACCATTCGAGAAAAGAAAGGAAAACTAGATGGCCTGCGCATGGCCTGGATAGGCGATGGCAACAATGTATGTAATTCAATGATGATTGGCTGCTCTAAGGTTGGCATCTCTATGGCAATTGCCACACCAACAGAGTTTGCGCCAAACCAAGCACTAGTAAAACAATGCAAAAAACAAATCAGCATCGATCTTGGCCAAGACCCAGTAAAGGCAGCAAAGGGCGCAGATGTCATAGTCACAGATACCTTTGTTTCAATTCACGACAATCCAAAGCGAATCAAAAAATTTCTGCCCAAGTACCAAGTCAATTCCGATCTGATGGTAAAGGCAAAAGACTCTTGCATCTTTATGCACTGTCTTCCAGCAAAGAGAGGTCAAGAAGTAACATCCGATGTAATTGACGGCCCGCAATCAGTAGTATGGGATGAAGCAGAGAATCGTCTGCATTCCCAAAAAGCACTTCTTGTATCGTTGCGCGTCTAATCGTTTATAAGAGCAACGTAAAGAGTTCACCAATATCGCAATGGCTTATTCAGTAATATTACGACGATTACGTGAGGAGAAGACCAACTATAAAAAGCGCAAGCTAATGCTCATGAGTCGCGCAGATTTCATCACAGTCCAAATCTCAAACGAAAACACACTGGTCCAAGTTCACAAGCCACAATTAGCAGGCGACAAAGTTGTAGCATCAGCACATTCAAGATTTCTAATTTCTAAAGGCTGGAAGGGTTCAAGAAAGAACATCCCAGCCGCTTATCTGACTGGTTATTTGGCAGGCAAAAAGGCACTTGCCTCTGGAACAACTGGCGCAATTTTGTACAGTGGCACTAGAAAATACACACAAAGAATGGCAGCGGCCCTAAAGGGAGCAATCGATGCGGGCCTAGAAATACCAGCAAGCGAGGAAACACTACCGGCAGATGAGCGAATCAATGGAACACATCTCAAAGTAAAAAACGACGTTGCAAAAATAAGGTCAGCAATAGATAGTGAGGTAAAGTAAAATGAGTCAAACTACACAAGACAACAGAAGACAAGACAGACCACCAAGACAACGGGGACCAAGAAAGGAAGAAGAAGCACCGTGGGTTCCACGAACCGAGCTTGGCAAGAAAGTCGCAGCAGGCCTAATCACTGACATGAACGAAATCTATTCCCAAGGATTAAGAATCCAAGAGGCAGGTATAATCAAAAAACTATTACCAGATCTAAAAAGCGAAGTAATCGATGTTGGCATGGTCCAAAAAATGACACCAAACGGCCAGCAAACCAAGTTCAAGGCACTAGTTGCAGCAGGAAACGAAAACGGCTGGCTAGGAATTGGACAGGGAAAATCAAAACAAATGAGAGTTGCAATCGAAAAGGCAACAACCAATGCTTATCTTAACGTTAGTCCAATCAAACTAGGTTGTGGGAGCTGGGAATGCAAATGCGACCAATCCCACTCTGTACCGTTTAGGGTGCGAGGAAAAGGTGGAAGTGTCGTAGTCGAGATAGTTCCAGCACCAAGAGGTCTTGGTCTTGTAGCAGGCGGAAAAATCAGAAATCTACTCAAGCTAGCAGGGCTCAAGGACGCATGGACCACAGCAAAAGGCTCTACTGCAACAATGAATTCCACGTCAAAGGCAATCCTAGAGTGCCTCAGACAGACATTTAGTCAAGGTTGAGAGAAATGGTAAAAGCATATCTTGTTGTACGAATGACTGGACAAATCAACGTCCCGCACTGGGCAAAAAACACACTAACACTACTCAAGCTTGACAAAAAATTCCGAGCAACAATCATTCCGGCAAAAGACAACACACTTGGCATGCTAAATCGAGTAAAGCACTATGTGTCCTGGCAAGAAGTCAGCACAGATATTGCAAAAGAATTATTCAATAAAAAGGGACGCAAAGCAGGCTACAAGAAAATCTCTAATGAAGACCTGGCCCCACTAGGATTCAAATCAATTGATGATTTGGCATCATCTATTTCTGAAGGCAAAGTATCTATGAATAAAATCAAACCAATCAAACCTTGGTTTGCACTTGCTCCACCAAAGAAGGGCTTCAAGAGAAGCACCAGAAAGACATACGGCGAAGGTGGAGTGCTAGGACAAAACAAAGAGCTCGTCGAGCTTGTAAGGAGCATGATCTAAGTTGGCAACACGACTACGAAAGACAAGAAAGTTCCGTGGCTCCAGAACACACGGCTGGGGACAAATCGGCCAACACAGAGCAAGCGGCCACAAGGGAGGCTTAGGACAGGCTGGAATGCACAAACACTTGTTCAGCTCTTTGCTCAAAGACAATCCTGATCATTTCGGTCACGATTCTACTCATCCACCTCACCCGATCATCACCAAAAAATGGACCAGTGTAAGAGACCTAGACGACATTTTCGCAAAACATGGCAAACAAGAGGGCGGCAAAAAACTGCTTGACCTTGCAAGCCTTGGATACGATAAACTTCTTGGCGGTGGGCAAACAAAGAATGCCTATTCCGTCAAAGTAGAGAGATACACTGAATCTGCTGCAGAAAAGATCAAAAAGGCCGGGGGCGAGGTGTTAGCTGTTGACTGAGAACACTACTACTGGTATAATCAAACGGATTGTTGAAAAAACAGAACCATATCTGGTTCAGGTTCCAAAACCAAAAAAGAAACTCTCCCTTCCAACCAGGCTAATCTGGTGTGGAATAGCACTATTAATTTACCAAGTAATGGGCCAAACTCCACTCTTTGGAGCATCAGCCCCACAGTTTGACTTTTTGGCATTTGCTAGAGTAATTTTTGCATCCCAGCAGGGAACCCTCGTGGAACTAGGAATCGGACCCATAGTTACAGCCGGACTCTTGATGCAGTTGCTAAAGGGCTCTGAAATTCTCAAGTTCGACTTTACCAAGCCGGATGAGCGAGGAGTGTTCCAAACAGCAACAAAACTAGTCACCTATGTCGTAATAGTAGTAGAATCAATAGTGTATGCTATAGCGGTATATGGCCCAGGAGTTGCAAACCCAAGTGTACTGTATGTTATCATTGGGCAGCTAATTGCAGCATCTGTTATCATCATGTTCCTAGATGAGCTAATCCAGAAGGGATGGGGCCTAGGTAGCGGAATCAGTCTGTTTATCATGGCAGGCGTAGCCCAGCAAATTCTGTGGAGTATCTTTAGTCCATTACCTGCAGGAGATGGAGGCTTGATTGGCATAGCGCCATTTATAGCCCAGTCATTTGCTCAAGGAGATATCTCTGGCATCTTCTTTAGGTCTAATCAGCTTCCTAGTCTGTTTGGCCTGGGAATTACGGCAGGAATTTTACTAATTCTAGTCTATACTCAGGCAATCAAAATCGAGATCCCAATCGTATCAACAAAATACAGGGGATTCTCTGCTACGTATCCAATCAAACTCATGTATGTATCCAACATTCCAGTAATCTTGGCATCCGCTCTTACTGCAAACGCAATATTCATTGGCCAGATGATGTGGGCAAACTTTAATCCAAGAAACAATAATCCACTGTTCAACTTTTTAGCCCAGTTTGATCCGCAAAGCCCGTCCACACCAATAGGAGGCCTAGTCTATTACATCACACCGCCAAGAGGCCTAGACCTAGCTGCACTTGATCCTCTAAGGGCAGTAGCATATGTTTTGTTCATGATTGGAATCGTAGTTGTGTTTGGAAGGTTGTGGGTTGAGCTTGGAGGCCTATCGCCAAAGAGCGCAGCAAAGAACCTTCTGGACGCAGACGTCCAAGTCCCAGGATTTAGAAGATCAAACCAGCCAGTAGAATCACTACTTGCCAAATACATCCCATCTGTTACTATAATCGGCTCTGCAATTTTGGGAGCCTTGGCAGGTGCATCAGACGTGCTTGGAGTATTTGGAACGGGAATTGGAATCCTCCTGATGGTAGATATTCTGATCAATTACTATCAACAACTAGTTCGAGAACAAGTCGAAGTTGTCATGCCTCGTCTGGGTGCGTTGCTTGGCCGAAAGTAAAAAAGTAATAATCGTAGGCATTGCTGGCGCAGGCAAAACAACACTGGTATCAAAAATAGTTGAAATTCTCAAAAGCAAAAACAAGAGTGTTAGTGTGCACAGCTTTGGAACAGTAATGTTCGAGGAGGCAAAAAAACTAGGAATTGAAAACCGAGACGAGCTTCGCAAGCTAGCTGTAGATGAGCAAAAACAGCTCCAAGCAATGGCTGCAAAAAAGATTGCAAGCTTCTCTGATGATCTAGTAATCATTGATACTCATGCATTCATCTCTACAAAGGAAGGCTTCTACCCAGGACTGCCGTATCCAGTGCTGGATTTGCTCAAGCCAGCAAATTTCATAGCAGTTTCTGCAAGACCCGAGGAAATCTACAACCGAAGAATGAAGGACAGCACAAGACATCGGGATATTATATCTATAGATAATATCAAAAAAGAGCTAGCAGTCCAGGACGCAATGCTTTCTAGCTGTGTAGTCCTTACTGGCTCTCCAATGAAGTCAGTCCTAAACTCGGAAGGAAAGGTTGAAGAAGCAGCTGTTGAGGTAATAAACGCAATAGGTCTGTAAAATGGAACCCGCAACAATTCTACTCTTTTTGGAATCAATCTTTTTGCAGGGAGATCTCTTTGGTATGACACAGGGACCGCTGGGAAGTGCAGATCCACTGGTGAAGGGAATCATTCCATCAATGTTTGGAATCTTGGGCTTTTCTATTCTGCTAAATCTCTTTAACGCAGTAGTCAGACGCAAGCTAGTCGATCAGGAAAAACTACAGCGAATAATGAAAGAGACTAGAGCCTGGCAAAAAGAGCGAATGTCTGCCTTTAGATCAAAGGACGCAGAAAAACAGGCGGAACTCAACAAAAAGTCAGCCTACATGACTAGACTAAACCAGGAAATGATGCAGATGAACATGCGCCCAATGATGATTACATTTGTGCCACTGATTTTGATTTTCTATTTCGTACTTCCACCACTGTTTGCATATACCGTTGCCTTGTCGCCAGTATCGCTTAATGTAATTCCAGGAGACTTTTTCTCACTTACATGTACTGCGGAAAAGGTTGACGGAAAAATCTGCTATCATGAAAATGATGTCTATTTTTGGGCTTGGTATTTTCTTGGTTCAATTGCGTTTAGCGGCATTATAATGAAGCTCACCAAGACATCAATGGACCTTACCTAGATTTGCAAAAATCAATTATAATCTCAGGACCGCCTGCCATCGGCAAGACTACAGTAGCAAAGGGATTGGCACAAGAATTTGGAATGAAAAACCTTTCTGGAGGAGATGTCCTCAAAGAAATGGCGCAAGAACAAGGATTTCAAACCAAGGGAGATGACTGGTGGGACACACAAGAGGGAATGAAGTTTCTCTCACAGAGAAAGGACAATTACGAATTTGACAAAAAAGTGGACCAAAAACTAAAAGAAATATTTCAAAAAGGCGGTGCAGTAATTACCAGCTACACCCTACCATGGCTTGTCTCTGGTGGAATCAAAATTTGGCTTGGCGGAAGCAGGCAAAACAGCGCAAAGCGAATGCAGACGCGAGACAACATGGATTTATCAAATGCACTAGATATAGTCAAAAAACGATACGAGGAAAACAAGGCATTGTACAAAAAACTATACGGATTTGATTTTGGCGAGGATCTCTCTGTATTTGATATCATAATCAACACAGATGGCCTAGATGCACATACAGTACTGGATACTGCAATACAAAAAGTAAGGGAGATTTCTTGAGTCTACCGCAACTGCAGAACCTGCTTGAAATCGACCAGGATATCACAAATGACGCATATGGCATACCATACGATAAAAGATCAGTTAAGGACCTGCTGAACTATGGACTGATTCTGCTTGACAAGCCACCAGGACCAACAAGCCATGAAACAGTAGCATGGGCAAAGCGAATTCTCAAACTACCAAAGATTGGTCATAGTGGAACGCTAGACCCACAGGTCTCAGGCGTATTGCCACTGGGGTTGGGCGAGGCAACAAAGGCACTTGGAGTATTGCTTATGGGCCCAAAAGAATACTATGGCCTAGGGCGACTGCACTCTTTGCCAAATCCGCAAAAACTGGATGCGGTGTTAAAATTATTCATCGGAGAAATCTATCAAAAACCGCCACAACGATCCGCGGTACTACGACAAACAAGAACAAGAAAAATCTACGAGCTAGAAGTAGTGGAACAAAAAGAACGATTGTTGTTATTACGAGTGCTCTGTGAGGCAGGAACCTACATTAGAAAGCTCTACTATGACATTGGCGAAATTTTGGGCCCAGGCGCAACAATGGTGGAGCTGAGGAGGTCTAGGGTGCACCAGTTCCATGAAAACCAGCTGGTAACACTGCACGAAGTAGCAGATGCGTTTGCAACATGGGAGGAAAAAAACGATGATTCCAAGCTCAAAAAAATAATTCTGCCAATCGAGTATGCATTATCTGAAATCAAATCCGTAATAATTCGAGATTCCGCAGTTGATGCATTGTGTCATGGGGCACAGCTGGCAGTTCCTGGAATTCTGCAGCTATCGCCTAACATCAAAAAAGGTGACCTCGTTGGAATCTATACACAAAAGGGCGAAGTAGTAGCACTAGCAGAAGCCCTTCTTACCACGGACGAGATAAAGGACGCAATCAAAGGATACGCATTTCAGACAAGACGAATAATAATGGCGCCAAACACATACCCAAAGAACTGGCGCACAAAACCTAAGCCCGAGCAATGATCCCAAAAGGATTGCTCATAGCAGTAATTATGGGAGTCTCTGCAGGTCTGGCACTGGGCATCTATTTAGAAAAAACATACAACAACACTACAATACGATTCGTAGAGGGCCCATCCCTCACCATTACGACTGAAAAATCTGATTATGCCTTGGGCGAGCCAATAAAAATAGATATAATCAACACTGGTAATATTGACACAGTTTTCTCTAGTGCAGAGCCAAGTCTGAGGGTAAGAGCGCTAGATGGAACCGAATTTTATTCTACATATTCAGATGGCACAACACTTGCACCGAAGGAAAAGATAACCCTAACTTGGAATCAGCAAAAAAACGACAATTCCAATATCTTGGAAGGACGATATGTCATAGAATCATTTGCGTTTGATCGTAACACAAAGATCGGCGATTCCATCACAGTCAACATTCTCAGGTAGGAAAACTTAAAACGCGTTCTACAAGAATCAAACTAGGTTTGGCGAAAATCAAGGTAGGTCTTGTAGGGATTGGTAACTGTTTTTCCGGACTAATCCAGGGAATAGAATACTATAGACAAAATCCAAAGCAAAAGGTAATTGGAATAATGCATGAAAAGATTGCCAAATATTCAATTCATGATCTAGACTTTGTAGCAGGCTTTGATGTCGGAAACAACAAAATCGGCAAGACCATCAACGAGGCAATATACGAATACCCAAACATGGTCAACTGGGTTCCAAAACATAAAATGCCAAAAACAAAGGCACAAGTCTATGAGAGCCCAGCACTAGACGGCGTAGGAATTTGGGTAGAAAACAGAGTCAAGCCGATAAAATCCAAAAAATCAACAGAGCAACTCAAAAAAGAAATCAAAAAAACAATAGAAAGAACAGGAGCAGAAATCATTGTATCGTATTTACCAGTGGGCTCTGACAAGGCAACCCAATTCTGGGCGCAAATGTGCCTTGACACAGATACTGCATTTGTAAATTGCATTCCGTCCTTTATTGCGTCTGACAAAAAGTGGGGCGCAAAGTTTACGGCAAAAAAGCTCCCAGTTATTGGCGATGACATTAAAGGACAGGTGGGTGCAACCATAGTTCACAGAACATTAGCAAAATTATGTGATGATAGAGGAACCAAAATAGAAAAGACGTACCAGATCAACGTAGGCGGCAACACCGATTTTCTAAACATGAAAGAGCAAGAGCGACTAGTCAGCAAAAGAATCTCTAAAACAGAAAGCGTCCAGTCGCAATTATCGCAAAGATTAGCAGACGACCAAATTTACGTAGGGCCGTCTGATTTCATACCATTCCTAGGAAACACCAAACTGATGTTCATGAGAATAGAGGGCAGACAGTGGGCAAACATTCCATACAACATGGAAGTTCGACTAGAAGTGGATGACAAGGCAAATTCAGCAGGAATTGTAATTGATGCAGCAAGACTAGCTAAAATTGCACTAGAGAGAAAAATGGGCGGACCAATCATCCCGGCATGTGCATATTTGATGAAGCATCCCCCCAGGCAAATGAGTGATCCTCAGGCAAAAGCAACCCTTGAGGATTTCATAAAAGGATAGGCTGTGTAGAAACCATCGATTTTTGACCATTTTGTAGATCAGAATCTTGCGCCAGATCT
>CAYYBJ010000026.1:0-16254 GCA_964470325.1 uncultured Candidatus Nitrosotenuis sp.
AATGTTCAATGATATTTCACTGTCCCTGATATCTGATGATCGCTCCACTCTTCAGACACTAGCGCACAGAGACGACGAAGTTGACAGGCAGTATTTCTTGTTGGTAAGACTGATTCGCAGCACAATTTCTGATAAAAGACTAGCCACTGTATTTAATCTGGAAAACATTGATGTCCTAGATTATAGAATTGCAGCAAACATTTTGGAAACAACAAGCGATACCATGGTCGAAATCGCAAATTCTTTGTCCAACACAACTCTATCAAAAAATGATCTCAAAAAAATCTACGAGCTGACCAAGGATATAGAATCAATCCATCAAAAGTCAATTGACGCATTCATCGAACAAAACAGAAGCTTGGCAATTGACGCAATTGCAAGTCATCGAAAATTCCAGAGAAAAATATCAGACATTCGCTCCTCAATAGAGCAGAAAAACCAGCTCCAAATTGATCTGCTGGATCTAATCTACATGTTTGAGCGAGTATCAAGATCATGGGCAGATGTTGCAGATCTAGTCAAGCCAGTCTATTAGAGAATCTTGTTTTTTGCAGCATAGGTCAAAGCTGCGCAGATTGTCTTGGAATCTAGGATTTTACCTGACTTTATCATAGATATGAGGCGTTTTAGGTCTACTTTGACTACTGACATTATCTCGTCTTCATCAAGTGCCTGCTCGCTTACTCTTTTGAGGTTCTTTGCAACAAAGCAGTGGATTGCCTCTCTGTTGTATCCAATGGAAGGGTAATACGTCAAAAAGTGCGTCATTTTGGTTGCCTGATAGCCAGTTTCCTCCTGAATTTCGCGAAAAGCGCACCTAATCGGCTTTTCACCCTTTTCTAGCGTGCCTGCAGGAATCTCTAGCACATATCCGTGCGGGAATCGGTGCTGCTTTACCAGTATGACCTTGCCTTTTTCATCAAATGCCAAAATTGCCGCGGCCCCTCGATGCTCTATTATTTCTCGTTTGATCTTGCGGCCCTGAATTGTAATGTCATAAAGGCTGAGGCCCAAAATTCTGCCCTCATAGATCTTTTTCTTCATATGTGATTTTCTAAAACGGGCTTGATTTTAATGATATGCTAGGTGGAGCTTCTCAGATGCCTTTGCTTCCCTGATTGCAGATATGATCCATTTTTGCGGAAATGTTATCTTTTTTGGAATGAACAAATCTGCAGATCCAACACCCTTGACTGCTCGAACCCTTTGCGTTATGGAATCCAGCTCATAAATATTGTTTGAGAACAAGAACAAGACAATTTGGTTTTTTGACAAAAATGGCTTCATCAAAAATGATCCAGAAAACTCTTTTTTGAGCAACTTGAGGGCCTCGGAAAGATCCCCATTTACCCATGCCAATACAACAAATGGAATGTACTTGTCGAATTTTAGCGGATCATAGATTAGGGTAAACTGGATTGCCTCGTCGTTTTGCAGTTTTTGTAGAGATCGTGTAATTGTTTTTGTGGAAAGTTTGGTCTTTTTTGCCAGATCATCGATTTTTGTTCGCGGATCTTTTAGCAGCTCACCGATTATATCCACATCAGTCCTGGTAAGGTCCGAGCGGATTCCAGGATTTTCTGCCTCAAATATTGATAACAACCTAACATCCTTCATCAGATTTTTTGCAATTTCTATTTTTTGCGAGACATTCTCCTTTACGACAATTCCACAAACGGTGATTCCGCCAACAATTGGCACAACCAAGAATGGCTCGCCTACCAGCTCCACCTGTTTTAGAATTTCATGCATGTTCTGTCCAGTCACCACAATATACAACAGGCTATAGCCAAAGACTGGGGGTTCTATCTTTAGGGTATAGTCTTCTATGATCTTACTTTTTTCCATTTTTGCAATTCTTGACTTTACTGCGGCACCAGAAATCCCAATTTTAGTTCCAATCTGCCTGTCGGATTCTCGGCAGTTATCCAATAATGCGTGTAAAATCTCTACGTCTAATTTGTCCAATTTGGTAAAGTTAGGCACTAGTTTCTTATTAAACACTACTATTCTTTGATCAAAATGTCTGATTTATCCATTTTAGGCGTATAATACATTAAATATCAGACTAAATTACTATACCCAATGGATTACCGAGTCCAGCTGGCAAAAAGGATGCTTTCCAACAAAAAGGGCTCTTTGATTGGCGCAGTTCTAGCTGTATCAATTGGAATATTGGTAATTCATGTGAATTTTGTAATATTTCAAGGATTGTACGATGCCATAGTTCGAGATCTGTCCAGCTACAGGTTCGGTGATGTTCTGGTAACTGATGAAGAGAGCTTTATCACAAAATCCGATATTTTTCTTGTTGGGTGGTTTGAGAGAATCCCGTATGTCGAGGCCGCAACTGCCAGGATGCAGTCATCCGCATCAATTAATGTGACAAAAAACGGCAAGCTAGTCGAAGAATTCCGAGTACCGGTAATTGGTGTAGATCCAATGCGAGACCCGAGAGTATCCACTGCATATCAAACAGTAACTGACGGCCAGTTTGTGTCTTCTAGAAATTCTATAGTAATTGGATCGCGAGTAGTAGACGATCTTGGCGGAGCAAAAGTGGGCGATAGTGTCAAAATAAAGATCACAGACAGGCGAGGCGAAGACCAAGTGCGAAGGTTCCTAATCACTGGCATAGCAACATCTCCTGGAGGCCAGGGCCTAGACTCCGAGGTAATAATGCATATTGATTCACTGCGAGACATGCTGGATAGAGACGGAGAGACAGGAGAAATCCTAGTCAAACTAAACGATCCCAAAAAGGCCTCCGATGTGAAAAACTATTTTCTAAGAACGTTTCCAAATGATGATTTCAAGGCAGAGACAATAGAAGAGTCTGCAGAGGCTGCACTAAGTGGATTCAGATCAGGAATTGCCATGATTAACATGATTGGCTATTTCGGCTTGATGTCATCTGCATTTGCAGTAGTTACCATCCAAATGATGCTCGTATCAAGCAAGACAAGAGAGGTGGGCGTTATGCGTGCAATTGGCGCAAAAAGAAAGGACGTTCTGATTATCTTTATAGTCCAAGGCATGATGATTGGCGCAATTGGCGCCGGAATAGGCACGGCAATGGGCCTAGGATACACATTCTATGCCAAGGAAACCAAGATGACCTTTGCAGGCTCTATCCCGCTTGAGGTAAGCTACGACTGGGCAAAAATAACCCAGACAGCAATTATGGCATTTTCACTAGCAGTGGTGGCATCAATCTATCCATCATACAAGGCAACAAAACTGCAACCAGTAGAGGCAATGAGATATGTCTGATGTGGTATTGGAATTAAAAAATGTCAACAAGGTTTTTGGCCAGGGAGACACCCGAGTCCAAGCACTAGACAATGTTTCGTTTTCTGTCAAGCGAGGAGAGTTCCTGCTAATTGTTGGCAGCTCTGGCTCTGGCAAGTCTACATTACTTAACATGATTGGATTATTGGATAGGCCAACCAGCGGCCAAGTAATCATTGACGGCAAAAACGCCACCAAACTGTCTGATGGCAAAATCTCAGAATTTAGAAACTCCAAACTCGGATTTATCTTCCAGTTTTCAAATTTGATGGCAGACCTCAGTATACTGGAAAATGTTCTGTTGCCAAGAAACATACAGAGAACGGACCAAGATGCGCAAAAGCAGGCAATTGAACTGTTAAGGGCGGTTGGCCTGGAATCTCAGATGTACAAACGAGCAAACAAGGTCTCTGGTGGTCAGGCACAAAGAGCAGCAATTGCACGAGGCCTGATCAATCATCCAACTATAGTGTTAGCTGATGAACCAACAGGAAATCTAGATTCAGTTACTGCAGAAACCATAGTGCAGCTAATGAAGTCCATGGCAAAAAAGCTAAACCAGACATTTATCATAGTAACGCATGACCGACACCAGTTCGGAGAAGTGGACCGAGTAATTACAATTAAGGACGGGCGCGCATTTGAGGGAGATGTTCCATCAAAAATGGAGATTACAATATGAAATCTTTGGCATTTGTTGTAATGTTATTAGTTGTACTGTCACCAGTTCTGGATGCATATGCCCAGCTAGGCAAGGGTGATTCGCCATTTGAGCGCAATTTCGGCGATGTCAAGTTCCTAGATGCATATTTTGGCACATTGGACAACAAAGTAGAGGTAACGCCAGGCGACAAGAATGTTCCATTTACAATTGTCTTTGCTAATGTGGGCTCGCAGGATATCACTGGAATCAAAGGACAACTGCTAATGCCACTTGGATTTAGCTCATCAGACGGAAAAGGCGCATTAATCTTTGCAGACAGCGATTCCGAGGCAACCGCAGGAAAACATTTCTCACTGACATTCTTTGTAAATTTGGACAAGAACATTCCAGTGCAGCAATTCCCAGCAACAGTCAAGCTTGACTATACCAGATTACGTGAATCAGGAACCAGAAACTCGTTCTTTGACTTTAATTTTCGAGTAACTGGCGAGAGTATTCTGAATCTCAAGGCAGAAAATCCATTTCTGACATCACTCAAAAGCAATGACGTCACCATACAGATAACAAACACCGGCACAGCGCCACTTGCCAATGTCAAAATAGTATTACAAAATTCGGAATTCCAATCTGACAGATCCACCACTCTGACAAATATAGAAAATGTAGTCTTTGATCAAAACGAATGGGACATTGGCACAATTGATGCCAAGTCATCCAAAAAATTCTCATTTTCTGTTTATGTTCCTGAAAATGTAAAGACGGAGACATTGCACACACCACTGACTGTATCGTACTTTAACGCACATGGAGACAAAATAGATGATTCCAGAACCGTTGACTTTTACATAAATGGCCTAATTGATGCAAGAATCTACGATATTCGGGTAATTGAGCTGGCAGACCAGCAGACCATCATAGGTGATATCATAAACGAAGGCAACATCAACGCATTATTTGCATTTGTAACACTGGAGCCACTAGAAGGCTCTAATATCAAAAAGGTAACCCAATTCATTGATGAATTAGAAACAGATTCACCAGTTCCGTTTAACATTCCAGTAGAGTTTGACGGCGAGCCAAAATACGGCGACCACAAAGTCAAGGTCACAGTTCGCTACAAGGATGATCTAAGAATAGAGCATACTGTATCAGAGATTGCAACCGTAACACTAAAGGATCTGAACAAAAAGCCAGAGCCAACACCGATGGACTATGCTCTTGGAATAATTAGTCTTGCCATTGCAGGCATAGCTGGCTATGTTGCATACAAGAAAATCAAAAAGAGAAAGCAGGCTCGAGCAGAAGAAAGCGAAACCCACTAGAATTATTAATCAAATGGTGGTATTTTTGATCCATGCCTTGGGATGAAATCGAAGTTCCAAAAGAAATTCGACCAATCATGATGGACCAAGCCAAAGAAACAAAGCTTGGCCACAAAAACGGCGCACAAAAACAATTTCGATACGGAAACCTACACATCCGTGAATATGAAGACAAGTATCTAGTGCATATGGATAGGGCAAATCCACATGATGATCCGCTAGGGCATTTAATCTATGACGCCCAAGAAGTTCTAGTTGGCCTGGCAAGTGGGGCAATCGGCGGAGCAAAAATAGCATCTCACATTTACAAAAAATCAAAAAAGACAAAAAAAGACAAACAAATTGCAGCAGCTGCAGGAATTGTATCCTCAATAGCAATTGGCTATGTTGGATACAAGCTAGCAAAAAAGGCAAAGGAGCAGTAAATGAGCACCACACGAACCGTGCGAGTCTTGGTAAAACTAATTCCGTTGATTATCTCGCTTAGGCACGACAGAAGGGCTTGGATGCGATCCGAGGGCAAAAATCTAGACCTTACGCGATTCCAAAAAAATGCAAACAAAGTTCTCAAGATTTTTGTTTCATTAGGCCCAGTATACATCAAGCTTGGACAATGGTTATCATCAAGAGCTGACATTTTGCCGCAACCATATCTGGAAGAATTATCAAAATTACAAGATGATGTTCCAGCAGAATCATTTGATAAAATCAAACCCATAATAGAAAATGATCTTGGCTCGCTAGAAAAATTTGACACAATCAACACAAAAGCAATCTCTGGTGCATCGCTAGGCCAAGTGTATCTGGCCAAAATCAAGGACCAAGACGTTATAGTAAAGGTAAAGAGGCCAGGAATTGAAAAAATCATAGAAGAGGACATCAAAGTTCTAAAAAAAGTCCTGCCTGTTGCAATGAGATTTGTCGACCCAAATCTGAGATTTTCCGCGCAATCAATGCTATCGCAGTTTATCGAAACTATTCAGGAAGAGCTTGATTATACCATAGAATCAAAGAACCTCAAGACAATCAAGAAAAACCTAACACGACACGACAATGTCAAGATTCCACAAGTATATGATGACTATTCCACAAAAAACGTCCTTACTATGGAGTACATTCCTGGAATCAAGATTACCAACATTGAAGATCTTGATAAGGCTGGAATCGATAGGCAAAAAATCGTAATCGATGTTCACAAGGTTTTCTTTACGATGCTTTTGCGCGATTCAATATTTCACGCAGACCCGCACCCAGGAAACATTTCAATTGCAAATGACGGCTCGCTTATTTTGTATGATTTTGGCATGGTTGGCAAAATTGACAATGAGACCAGAATGCGAATTGTTCGACTATACCTGGCACTAGTCGAAAAAGACCCACCAAGAACAGTAAACGCCATGTCAGACCTTGGAATGCTGACTCCAGACTTTAACCGCTCTGTAATCGAGCAGGGAATTGACCTATCTATCAGAACAATGTATGGCAAAAAGCCAGACGAAATGGAAGTAAAAGCACTCATGGAGCTGGCAAACAAAACCATGTCAAAATTTCCATTCATGTTGCCAAAGAATCTGGCACTATACCTGAGGATGAGTTCCATCATAGAAGGAATCTACAAAACCCACAAGGTTGACTTCAAGTTTGTCAAAGTTCTAAAAAACATCCTAGAAGAAGAGCAGCTGATCAAGGATGCATACATTGAGGAAATCAAGCATTCCTTTACAAGATTTGCAAAGTCTCTAGATGCCACAATATCTATTGCGCCAGAACTAAAAAAATTCCTAGAAGAAAACAGGACGCTACAGCTAAACAAAAAGCCAAAGAAAGATACACTACTTGCAGGAAGCATTCTGTCTTCTGCTGTTTTTATCGGCTCTGCTGTATTGTATGCGCAAAATCCAGCTGCTGCCACTACCGGCATGATTGGCACCTTTGTCATAATGGGAATCTTCGCTGTATTTAGGAAGAAATAGCTATTCTATAGGAATTTCCTTTTTAGAATAAGGAATTTTTACTGTCAATACTCCTTGTGAGAATTTTGCAGAGATGGCAGATTCTTCTTTGATGTGAACAGGCAGAAGAATTTTTTTGTCTATTACATTTGGGCGCTGCCTATAGATCACTCCTTCCTGCTTTGATTCTGGTTTTTGTGCAGAAATGGACAAGATGTTTTTATGAATTGAAAGCTTGATGTCTTTTTTCTCAAATCCGGGCAGATCAATTACTATAGTTATGGAATCATCTTCTAGTATCATGTCTACTGGAGGCAGGATAAACTCGTAGAATTCACGGGATTTATTGCCAATTTCCTTTGTGATTTCTTTTGCCATGTTTTTGACTAGGCCCATTTTGCTGTTTTATTTGGATTTTTAGTTATAAGCCTTGATTAGAAATTAGGTGTATGCCCTCCAAAATCTATATCATTGCGAGGCCTGACAAAAAATGGACATTTTTTACGAACAAAATGTCTCTAAAATAGACAAACCATAATATCGAATCGACACAAGAGCAACTCAATTTACAAATATACAGAGAAAACAAAGCTGGGAATTATCAATGAAAGCTCGTCTTTATTTTTCTGATAGATTTTTAATTGATCCGAATCTCTATACAATATGATTATAGTAATTGAGGGCAGCGATCAGGCAGGCAAAAAAACCCAGACTGCTTTATTGGCCCAAGCCCTCAAAAAAAGCAAAATAAAAACAAAGACCTTTAGCTTTCCAGATTATACCACACCCCTAGGAAAAGAAATAGACCGATTTCTCCATGGAAAAAGAAAGTTTCCAGCTCAGGTAATCCATTGCCTTTTAGCTGCAAATAGGTGGGAAAAATTACACGAAATAAAATCAGCACAAGAGCAAAACTCGGTTCTAATCATGAATCGGTATTACCAGTCAAACCTCGTATATGGTGTTGCAAATGGCCTGCCATTATCGTGGCTGGAAGGCCTAGATGAAGGATTGCCCAAGGCAGACTTGGTCTTGGTCTTGAACGTATCACAAAAAGAGTCGTTTTCCCGCAAAAAGAAAAACCGGGACAAGTTCGAAAAAAATGCACAATTTCTACAAACCATATCAACAACATACCGAAGATTAGCAAAAAAATACCACTGGAGCCTAGTTAATGCCTCACAATCAAAAGATCTAGTCCACGCAGATATTATGAAAATTCTCTCAAAAAAGCTAGCAAAGCTATGAAGCAATTCCTAGACATTGTAGATCCAATTCATGATTTTATCCGAGTCTATGACACGGAGCTCAAAATAATAGATTTGCCAATCTTTCAGCGACTGCGCAGAATCCGCCAGCTTTCAGGCGCGCACCTTACATACCCATCTGCCCAGCATTCGCGATTTGAGCATTCTTTGGGAGTAATGCACATTGCAGGCCAAGCGGCAATCGCACTAAAAGAAAAGGGATTTCTCAAATCCGACCAAATTACAGAGATCAGACTTGCTGCTCTACTCCATGATGTAGGACATGGCCCATTCTCGCATCTCTTCGAAGAAGTACTGCAGATAAAAAAGAAAATCTCTCATGAAGAAATCGGCAAAAAAATAATCTTGGAATCCGAAATTGGTGATATTCTATCCAAGGCAGGATTTGACAAAAAACACATCACAAAGCTTGCATTTGGCTATCCAAAGTATCGATTTGTCAACGAAATCATTTCTGGCTCACTTTCTGCAGACATGATGGATTATTTGCAGCGAGACGGATATTTCACAGGAGCCGAGCACGCAAAAATTGACCACAAAAGAATAATCCAGTCCATGGATGTCTACAAGACCAGACTAGCCCTGGAAAAGTCAGCACTGTATTCCTTTGAATCCATGATTTTATCGCGATACCAAATGTTCAAGGCAGTCTATTTTCACAAAACAGTCCGTTCTGCCGAGGTAATGATGCTAGAATCAATTAGATTAGCTGATGAATATTGTCAATTTACCGAGCTGGACTTGGACAATTACACACAACTCACAGACGAATTTGTAATATCGCAAATTCTCTCACTATCCAATACAGATACAGAAAGGCGAGCAAAGAAATTCGCATCCGACTATCAAAACAGAAAATTACTCAAATGTGTATACGAAAAAATCATGACAAAAAAATCCCATGACTCTGATCAGATTCGCCAACAAATAGCAAAAAAATCAAGACTAGATGCAGATAATATCTTTGTAGATACCTCTGGCACATCCTCGCTTCCACTTACTCCTGCCAAGGAGAAAACCAAATCCATTACACTAATTACTACTGCAAAGCCAATAGAGATTCCATTTTCTAAAATACCTGTGGTATCCTCCATGGCAGAATCCGTGAATATTTTGCGAGTCTACACATCCCAGTCAAATAGAAAAAAAGTTGAAATGGCAGCAAAATCGATCCTTGGTTGATACAATGAAAAAAAGAATCGTCCTAAAGTTATCTGGCAGAATCTTTGGCATGGACAATAACGAAAAGCTCCTCAAGGACTATGCCACATTTCTAGTCAAAATCAGCAAGGTTTGCCAGCCAATTATAATAGCTGGTGGAGGCAAAATTGCGCGACACTATATCTCTCATGCAAGATCCTCTGGCGCAGACGAATCAACATTGGATGAGCTGGGAATTGAAGTATCCAGACTTAACGCAAGACTGTTAATTTACGCACTTGGGGGAAAGGCATACCCACATCCTCCAACAACACTGACAGAAACAAGACATGCAGTCGATTCTGGCTTAATTGTGGTTGCTGGCGGTTTGCATCCAGGCCAAAGTACAAATGGAACTGCAGCCCTAATTGCAGAAAAAGTCCAAGCTTCTGAATTTCTCAATGCCACAGATGTTGACGGCATTTATGATTCCGATCCAAACAAAAACCCCAAGGCAAAGAAATTTAAAAAAATTGGGCTCAAGGCACTGCGTAACCTTCTAGTCAAGGAAGACTCTGTTGCAGGGGGCTATGACCTAATGGATATAGTTGCCCTAAAGGTAATAGAGCGCTCTAAAATCAAGACCCGAGTCATAAAAGCAGAAATTCCAATAATAGAAAAAGCAATTCGCGGCCAAGCAGTTGGAACAGAAATCTCACTGTAGCTGTTTTTGAACTGCAGGATATTGCTCAGTCCAGATTTCCACCATATTTCCGGGATATTCTTCAATTCCTGATTCGCGCGCCTTTTTGAAAATATCTAGCGCTGCCTCTTTTTGCAGCGGCTTTGACTGGGCTTTGGTGTATCCATCTTCATCAACCAGAATTGTGACATATCCATCAGATGTCTGAATTATTGCAGTATAGTTTGCCTCACCGACAGGAATGAAGACTCCATCCTTTTTTTTTGTAGTTAGTGTAAGCATTGCGAATCCACCCAAGTTAAAGAGGATCATCTGGGATTTGCTTGCTCTCTCTTTTCCGATTCTTACTGCCTGAAAATACTGCATTGTGTATTGATGTGGAATTGAGAATTTAATTGCTAACATTTATGACTAGAATTTTTCAAAACTAATCATTGAATTCTAAAGTCTTGCTTGGAATAATTATAGGTGTTCTGGCAGGTGCAATAGGAGTAATTGCCTTTTCTGGCTCGCAAATATTCAACGATGTCTCAGAGGGAGGCCTAGGCAAACTATCACCAGATCCAATCACAGTAAAACCAATCTTGGTTGCCCTTGACAAAATCGAAATACTTTCTGTAACTGAAGAAGAGGCCCAAATTGAAGTTGACTTTGAGATAACAAATCCAAACTTTAAATCAGTCATATTACATGTAATCAAATTCGATCTATATGCAGGCGACAAGCGAGTAACCATTGCTCAAATTGGCGACAGGCCGGAGGGTGCAATTGAGGGCTCTAACTATTACACAATTCTTAGTAATGCACCTCAAATTATAGGTAAGACCATCACCATAAAGAACACTGGAACCGACCCAGAATTCTGGTCTGCATTGCAAAACAATTCAGTGTCCTGGAGGATAAGTGGCGAGGCCAACTTTAATCTCAGTTCTATGACGGCAGGCCAAGAAAACATTGTGCCGTTTGAGTTTGTTCCGTAGGATCGTTTGTTTCAGACAAACACATCTTTAGTATGAGTTTTTAGCAATCTAGCTAATGATAAGCTCGTATTCCGTCAATAGTTTGGTTCATGCAGCAGAATTTTTGCTAAATCTGGCAAAGATACTAGACCGTGAGCAGGTAACACTGCAAAAACTAAAAGACGAAGTATCAGAGCAACAGCAAGAAGCCCACAAAGAAGGCCAGCTAGTCAAAAAAATGACAAACTATCTAAGCGATGAGCTTGGCAGATTGGAGCTACAGCCAAACTCCTTTGTTGGAGCAAACCTAAGCAAACTATCTGAAACAGAGACAAAACTGCGAACTCTTCGCGGACGATTATCTGAATTTGTGGATTCAGACGATACAACAAGTCTGCAAAACTCTGACTCTAATCTTACATCCGATCTAAAATCATATGAGTTATTTCTCCAAGATCTCACCATACAACTAAATGAAAAAATCCCTCAACTAGAAAAAATAGTCAACCGACTAAGGGGAGAATGCAGAGAAGCCCAGCAACAAAAACTACTTCTCCGTGAAATGACTGAATTGTTTAGCCAAGAACTGGATGAGCTAGACTCTACCCTTGCGGAACTAAGGGGAAGGCAAGTAGTATCATAGAATTCTTAAATTATGATAATTTGTCTCTATAAGAAAATTTTTGGCAAAATTATATAAGATTTGAGCTCAGATTCCTAGCAAATGGCAGAAGCAAGTCTAGCAGCATTTGGCTCAGCAATTGGAGTCTTTATTGCTCTGGCAGTCGTATTGTTCGCACTGCGGGGCAAAGGACACAAAGAGTCACTAGAATAAGATCACTAGATCTTTTTTACTTCTTTTTAGAACCGAACAGCTCGCCTAGTGATAGCTGTTTTTCTTCGTGTTTTTTGATGTAGCATTTTTCATAGTACTGACATTGGTTGCACTCTAGTGATGGTTCCAAAATCGGGGTCTTTTTGTCAGCTATCAAGTTAGAAAATACTCTGACCCGGCGAATTACTTCCTCAAACATCTTTTTCTCCCTAGTCAACGCAAATGATGTTTCCTTGCCGTCACCAGTCATGTATACAATAACTCCTTCTGATTTGTTGAAAATCCACATGCAGCCATTTAGATATAAAATGTCTGACGCAACAGGATTTTCAGGAGGCTCTCGTGTGGTTTTGAATATTATTATGATGTCATCTACTATCATGTCTGCTTGGCCCTTTAGCTTTATTTCGTCTACTGCAAATTCGCCAAGCTTGGCTCCGTAGGGAAGTTTGCGTATTAGGCCGCCAAGAACAATGTTGAAATTTTTTCCTACAGGCTCTGTTGCATCGAATCTATCAAAATAAGATCTTCTCATGCATCTTACCACTTCATGTAAAAATATTTCGGCTTTGTCATTGGGGTTAGATATCTGAGGTGTGCTCTCTTTTGCTAGTGCGTCAAGTGCATCATTAATCACCTGCTTGTAGTCTTTATCGCCCATCAAGGCCTTTTCAACTCAGTATGGCAGTCAGATTTTTGGAAATTCTATCAGAAAATGCCAGTGTAACAAAATGTAGGCCAAATCCAATAATTGCGCCTATTAGCAAGTTTCCCGTCGTAAAGTAAATTCCTAAAAACAATCCAAGAGCGGGAACTGTCAAAACCAATGCCAAAAATGTGCTGACCCAAACCGTATTTACTAGAGTTTCAGTTGTAATGTCTTGCTTTTTTTTATGCAGTCGAATCAATGGCTGATTTTGGCGCCCCTTTCCATATATAGCTTGAAAGCTACTCTTCCTGCTCTATTATCAGGCGCGACATTGTAGTCTGCGGGTCTATCTTTTGCTCTACTGCAAACGCAATTGCAGCAATGTTTCGTACCTCATATGCAGTAAGTTTTGTGATTCCAATTATTGTGGCAAAGCTGAACATTTTGCTAAATGATCTATTAACTGACTTGTATATTGCCATCTCAAATGCATGCTCGAATGCAGCAACTGCTTCCATGTTGTCATCTGTCTGTGGTATTATGTCCCTGTATCTAGTTGACGCAAGCTCATCTAATACACTTCGGACGGAATCCGATGAGATTAGCTTTCCAAGCAAGTCTTTTGGAACGCTTGGTGTGTGGGTCACTATGAGATTTTGAATTTGGTCCTCATCTAGGCCCCAGAATTTTCCACGCAAAATTGAAAGAATATTGTAATAATCAATGTCCATTCCAACCAACTTCATTGTTTCGCGGTCTCGCGAATTTCTCATTGCGCGTCCTAATTGTTGGTACAAGATTTTATCAAGCAATACATCAAAGACTTGGACATTTTTCTTGTCGTTGTATAGCGCTACTGTCTTTGTCAACTCTTCGCCAAACTCAATTGTGTTGAGGCTTGCGATTGCTTCCTCTAGGTCCTTGGCAGTCAGTGCCTTGATTATCACATCTCTCTGGTTGATCAGCTCCTCTGCATGCAGGTTTAGGTGCGGCTCAATTTCTTCCTGAGATTTGCCTAGTGCCTTTCCCTTTAGTATTACTTTGAGATTGGTAATTAGAAATTTCAGATAATACGCATCTAAAATGTCGGATTTTCCGGCAGTGTTTGCAATGGAATAGTGAATCTCTGCAAGCTCGCTTCTTAGTGCGGATTCTATCTTGCCTGCGGTAAATGGCTTATTTATCTTTGATATGGCATCGACATATTTTGTGTTCTTTATTCTTGTTATTAGCTCATCCAGATCCCTTGATTCTGCCAAGGTCTGCAGTTCTGCCTTTGAGAGCAGTTTTCCTCGCTGTGAGAATGATTTTACGGACGCAAAGACCTTTTGCGATCCACCAGAGCCCATGTTTTTGCCCCCTTTGTAATGGATTTTAATGTTTGGGGCTTTTTTGTAATCTTTTGCCGATCAGTGCATCTCTTTTAGGAACGACAGTGTCTTTTCCTTTTCCTGTTTTGTCATGTTGATAAACGACTCTAGGAACTCTTTTTGGATAAGAATAGCTTCATCAGAGACTGCCATGAATCTGGCCTTCTCAAAAGGGAGCAGATCGACGAACTTGGCGTTGCAAAATGCCTTGACATAGCTCCTAAACAAGGAATAGACAAATCTTGGCGCAAATTTGGCAAGTATTTGGATTTCATCGCCAAACTCCTTATCTATTTTGGCGCCAGCAAAGAATCTCTCTAGGATCTTTTCGCGACCTATTATCTCATCAAGTGAAACAGCAACAAGCAATCCGCGTTGTGTAAGTTGGTAAAATGGAATCCCTTTCTCCTGCAGTGCCTTTGGCCCACGCCGTAAAGGCAAGCGCCCTGCCTCTTCTACTATGTTTAGCGGAATTAGGATCTCATCCAGATCGCGAAATATTCCAGAATAGATGTTCTTCCAAATGGTATTGTTCTCCTGTGCAATTCTTTGCGCAATGGCAGTCCTAGTCATCTGCACTGGGTTGTTCTCTGTTGCCAAAGTAACTATGATTGAGCGTTGTCTTGTTGCCTCGCCAGTGAGTTCCTCCTTTTTTGTCTTGAATGTCTCAAATATTGCTAGCCTTGGTTCCATGCCTGTTTCTCCATAACATAATTCTTTGATTTTATGATATTATCTTAGAATTAATCTATTTAACAATTTACATCTTTTCAGCCTAAAACTTCTCTACGCTTAAATAATTTTCACCGTTTGGAACCTGCAATGAAGAACAGGAATCACAAGTATGCTCTATTACTTGTGGTAGCAGTTGCCGCAACTTCAACAGGCGTACTGTCTACAGCCTATGCCCAACAAATCGGTGACGGCATGGATGGATATACTGCAAGAGGTACCGGAATTGATACCGGTAATCCAGCAGAGTGTTGGTATGAAACAGAACCAGGCTCTGGAACTTTTGCGCCATGCATGATCGACACCGGTGACACCGCTTGGATGTTAACCGCAACAACTTTGGTCTTATTCATGACACCAGGTGTTGCATTCTTCTACGGTGGTTTGGCAAGATCAAAGAACATGGTAAACGTACTAGGCATGACACTAGTTGTAATGGGTCTAATCTCAGTACAATGGGTGTTATGGGGATACTCTCTAGCATTTGGTCCAGTGAACAATGACGCAAACTTGTTCATGGGTTCATTAGATTATGCTGGATTCAACAAGGTATCTCATGTTGCACCACTTGGTTCACCAAGCGCGTGTACTGACCAAGTTTACTATACTCTGAGGTCGCCATATGTTGTTAGTACAGATGTAAAATGTAGCGCAATTTGGCCTGGAACAATTCCGCATCAACTCTTTGCAATGTTCCAAGCAACTTTCGCAATCATCACTCCGGCACTAATCATAGGTGGTATCATTGACAGAATCAAGTTCAGCGCATTTGTTGTCTTTATCTTGCTATGGGCAACCTTTGTCTACGATCCAGTAGCACACTGGGTTTGGGGCGGAGGAATTATCTTTGCAGGAAAGTTAGACATGAATCCTGATCTGGCGCCGTCGTTCGCACTTGATTATGCAGGCGGAACAGTAGTTCACATCACCTCTGGATTCTCAGCTTTGGCTGGAGCCCTAGTTCTTGGAAGACGACTTGGATATGGCAAGGTTCCAATGGAACCACACAACATTCCGATGGTTGTTCTTGGAACAGGCATGCTTTGGTTTGGCTGGTTTGGATTCAACGGTGGAAGTGGAGTTGCAGCAGACGGACTTGCGACAAACGCATGGGTTGTAACAAATACCGCAACAGGTATGGCAGCACTAACTTGGATGTTAATGGCTTGGGCCCACACGGGTAAGCCAAGTGTTGTTGGTACAGCATCAGGTGCAGTTGCAGGACTAGTCACCATCACACCAGCATCAGGATTTGTTGGACCAATGGCAGCATTGATCATTGGTATTGCAGCAGGAACTGTTTGTTATGGTTGTGTTGCATTCAAGAACTCTCGCAAATGGGACGATGCACTCGACGTTTGGGGAGTAC
>CAYYBJ010000027.1:0-16063 GCA_964470325.1 uncultured Candidatus Nitrosotenuis sp.
GTTGCATTCAAGAACTCTCGCAAATGGGACGATGCACTCGACGTTTGGGGAGTACACGGAATGGGAGGTTTCACAGGCGCAGTTCTCACAGGAACACTTGCAAGCCCACACATCTGGGATACAGGTGTAGGAATCGGCGCATGGACTGGAACACCAGAAGGCTATGAGCAACAAGCTATCAACATCATGGGCGCTCTAATGTCAGTAGGCTATTCATTTGGTGTAACTGTGGTCATTCTCAAAGTAATGGATGCAGTATGGCCAGGTGGAATTCGAGTCACTCCAAAAGAGGAAGAAATCGGATTAGATCTAGCCCAACACGGCGAAAGAGCATATGTAAATGAGTAAAAACTCAACCCTCTCTCTTTTCCTTTTGTTTTCAAAATAGATTTAATGGATATTGAATTCAGCTAGTTGTGCTAATATCTACTGCAGTTCTTGCAAAAGAACTTGACAATCCAAATCTCATACTAATTGATGCGCGATCGTTTAAGGAATATTCACAGGGACACATTCCTGGAGCGGTGAATTTGGACTTGTTTGCATATCACTGGTTTGATACCACGCCACAAGGAATGCAAGTCTTCAACGAGCAAACGAAAAAGATTTTTTCTTTTGCCGGTGTGACTTTGTCCAAAAAAGTTGTTTTTTATGACGATGTATCTGGAATGCTTGCAGCTAGGGGAGTCTGGATGCTGATGTATTTTTCACATCAAAATGTCTGGATGCTTGATGGCGGAATTAAAAAATGGCAAGCAGAAGGCCTGGCCACAGAAACCAAGACAACTGGATTCACGCCTGTAAACTTTGATGGCACACCAAATTCACAAATTCTGGCAGACCATGATTATGTGAGGCAAAATATTGGAAAAGCAATCATAATTGACGCAAGATCTAAAGAAGAATTCAACGGAGACGTGATTCGAGGTGCAAGAAAAGGCCACATTCCTGGCGCAATAAACGTGGACTATCTTGCAAACATTTCTGAAAATGGTACAATCAAAGATGAAAAACAACTAGCAGAACTATACAAAATTCCAAAGGATGTGCAAATCATAACATACTGTCAGGGTGCATATAGGGCGGCGAATTCTTTTTTGACTCTAAAGAAACTTGGCTTTGAGAAAATCAAAGTCTATCTTGGTTCTTGGGGCGAATGGTCAAACAGAACTGAATTGCCTGTAGAGTGATTATTTTTTCTTCCAGATTATCTGGTTGTAGAGCAATTCTGGTACTACTTGCTTGAATGGCTGCGAGCCACCGTCATACCACTTGGTAAAGAACTCGTAGAGGTGCAATCTCAAAGACTGGATGTACACAATTAGTCCTTCAATCATCATGATTCCCAAGTTTCCACCAACAATCATTGCAATTCCGCCAGGTGAGGCCCAGCCTCCCATTGATGCAAATGCATTGTTAACTGTCATCAGTAATGCAGCATGCACAAGCAACATGATTCCAAGTCGTGCATAGCTGATGGTATGTGCAAGACATTCTACTGTTTTGCCCAAGAATACTTCCATGACAACGTTTGCAGCACTTCCTCCGTCTTCTGGATGATGCTTTGCATGTAAGATTCCTCCAACCATCATTGCTGCCATGGAACCTAACACAACTATTACTGCAATTCTTGTAACAATCCAGACTCGAGCCCAGTCTCCCAAAAACACTGTGACCCACGGAACTACCTCATCATGTGCTCTGGAGTACATGTTCATGACATCATAGCTTGCGCCAATTGCGCACATCATGATAATTACTATGCCGCCATATAGTGTGAGATTTGGAATTGCTTCTGTGATCATCATTTGTTTGTGGCCTTCCTTGTGGAGTCGCTTTATTCTAAGAACAAATGCCCAAATCAAGTGAATGATTCCCAAGAATAGTGAAACCTTGAGTATGTTGATTACTTGCTCAAATGTCAATTCCGCAACAGAAAGAATTCCAACTAGCCAAGATACTGGTTCGAGTGGTCCATGCAATAGATCCTCAAATGGCTGCAAGTGATCAATGTGGAAGCCAAACATTTCGCCGGCACCAACTCCTGCAACTGCTGCAGATGCACCAGAGATGGCAATGAGCATTCCCCATCGTGCCATGACGCCTTGGCCTTTCATCTTGAATAGCAACCCAAGACCCATTAGGAGTAATCCGTGACCTAGGTCCGCAAACATTATTCCATAGAATATTGGCCACATTAACGAAATCATTGGAGTTGGGTCTGCCTCGCCGCGCCTTGGGATGCCCTGGCTTTGCGTGATTACCTCGAAGGTCCTGATCCATCTCTTGTTCTGGAACAAGGTTGGCCTGTTCTGGACCATCTTTGGATCCCTTATGTCTTCAGTAACTGACATCCATTGCTTTGTTACGTCTTTGAATTTTCCTTCCATGTTTTTTGGAATGTATCCTTGTATGACTGCAAATCTCTTTGTTCCGCCTGGCTTGCGCAACGTTTCTAGTACTTCTTTGGAAACAAATGCGCTCTCATGCAATGCCAAGATGTCTCTGCGAATTGCAACTTTGACCTTGGCAATTTCTTTTGAGAGTTCTTTTTCCTTTTTGGAAAGTTCTACTAGCTTGGATTCGATTAAAGAATATGCCTGAGCTGGAACCTGAGGCAGTCCTTGTGGTATGACAAATGGGTTTGCATTAAAGCCACGAAACACCTTGAGTACCTTATCAGAATCATCAGAGCCAGAAATCACTATTACTGCCAGTCTGTCTTTGGTGTCCAGTTCATATTTGTAAATTGTAACGCCTTCCAGTGTTCTGCTGACTTCGGCAAATTCATTTGTGTTTATTACAAAGAGATTTGTATAGAAATATTTCATAAAGCCAAAGCCGCCAACATCGACGTTTAGCTTCTTGACAACATCGAGTGTTTCTTTTAGTGTGGTGTATTCGTCTAGTGAACGCTGGGTTGTAGCCATGTCTTCGAGTAGTTTTGCCGGACCATCGATTATTCCGGGGATTTTCTTTTCAATGTCGTCAACCATTGTCTGCATTTCATCAAGCTCGTACTGTTTCTTTTTGATTACAGTTCCCTTGAAGAGAACCTCCATAATTCCGACTTGCAGTGGAATTTGTAATCCCTTTACCACGTCGTCTATTGCTTGGTAGGATTTTTGCGCACGTAAAAGCAAGTCGTCTACTTCTGGTGTGACAATGTCATTTTCCGTCTCTATTTTGTGAAACCATTCAAATTCTGCAAGACGAGAGATTGCCATCGGAGATTCCGATCTAGGTAAAATTATGCTACCAAGTTTTAGATCGGCTACTACCAAGACAATTACTCGGTTTTTTGGACGATTTTAAAATCTTTCCAAACATTAAAATCCATTAATCTCTTGGAGCCAGATCAATGGGCGTTGATTCTGCACTAGAGAGAACTGTAGAAAAAATCCTTCAAAACACAGAACAGCAGATCGTCTCAAGTCTAAAAGAAGCCCTAAAGTCCTCACAAAACACGCTCGCAAATGCACAAACCTCGCTAGAACAGGAATATGACAAAATTCTAGCAGAGGGAAAAAAAGAAGCAGAAAAACTAGAAAAGCAAATAGTTGGAAATGCCGATCTAGATTCTAGAAACAAGCAACTACTCCTAGTAGAAGAATCAATCGAAAAAGTATTTGAGAAGGCAATAGCAAAACTCCAAAACACCGATCGCGGAGATGAGTATTCCAAATTAATCTTATCATTATTGCAAGAATCAATTGATGCAATTGGAACATCAGAAATTATTGTTCAAACAAACTCAAAGGACAAGTCAGTAGTCCAATCATTATTATCAAAATTCTCAGGAGCAACACTCTCATCTGATGTGATTGAATGTCTAGGAGGAATTCGAGTTCAATCAAAGGATGGCACCATGAAATTTGACAACACCATTGATGCAAGACTGGATCGCCTGAAGCCTTTAATAAGGAAGGATATTGCATCAAAATTCGGAAGGTAGAAGGAAATGGTAGCAAAGGGTCGAATTGTTTGGGTTAGTGGTCCTGCAGTTAAAGCGGACGGAATGTCTGATGCAAAAATGTACGAAACAGTTTCTGTCGGCGATGCAAAACTAATCGGCGAAGTAATTCGTCTCACAGGCGATGTAGCATTTATCCAAGTTTATGAATCAACCAGCGGCCTAAAGCCAGGCGAGCCAGTAGTCGGTACTGGTAATCCACTAAGCGTTTTGCTTGGTCCTGGAATCATTGGCCAAATCTATGATGGAATTCAGCGACCACTAAAGGACCTAGCAGAAAAGTCTGGCTCTTTTATTGGCAGAGGAATCACTACCACACCAGTTGATATGACTAAAAAATACCATTTCACACCAAAGGTCAAAGTAGGCGATACGGTCCAGCCAGGAAGTATTATTGGCTCTGTGCAGGAAACCGACCTAATTGAACACGGAATAATGGTTCCACCAGACCATGCAGGCGGCAAAATCACAAAAATTGTCAGCGAAGGCACTTATGATTTAGAAACAGAACTTGCAACCACCGATGACAGCAAGACTCCAATCAAGATGTATCATTACTGGCCAGTAAGAAAGCCAAGACCATACAAATCAAGATACGATCCAACCATTCCATTATTGACAGGCCAACGTGTCATTGACACATTCTTCCCAATTGCAAAGGGCGGTACAGGTTCAATTCCTGGAGCATTTGGAACTGGAAAAACAGTAACTCTGCACCAGATTGCAAAGTGGGCTGACTCTCAAGTTGTAGTGTATATCGGCTGTGGAGAGAGAGGAAACGAAATGACCGAAGTTCTCGTTGAATTTCCGCACCTCAAAGACCCAAGAACCGGCAAGCCGCTCATGGACCGAACTGTCCTTGTTGCAAACACTAGCAACATGCCAGTAGCTGCACGAGAGGCAAGCATCTACACTGGAGTAACAATTGCTGAATATTATCGAGACATGGGAAAAGACGTAGTCTTAGTAGCAGATTCCACATCAAGATGGGCAGAAGCATTAAGAGAAATGAGCGGACGTCTTGAGGAAATGCCAGCAGAAGAAGGCTATCCATCATATCTAGCATCAAGATTAGCAGAATTTTATGAGCGAGCAGGACGTGTCCGAGCACAGGGAAGCCCAGACAGGGACGGCTCTGTAACACTTATTGGCGCAGTCTCACCGTCTGGTGGAGACTTTACAGAACCAGTAACCACACATACAATGAGATTCATCAAGACTTTCTGGGCACTGGATGCAAAACTAGCATACTCGCGTCATTATCCATCAATTAACTGGATGAACAGTTACTCTGGATATCTTGCAGACATTGGAAAATGGTGGGGCGAAAACGTATCAAAGGATTGGTTTGAGCTAAGAAGAGAAGCATACGGAATCCTGCAAAGAGAAGACACACTAAAAGAAATTGTCAGACTACTCGGCCCTGAAGCACTGCCAGACGAGGAAAAATTGATCTTGGAAGTAGCAAGAATGGTCAAAATCGGAATTCTACAGCAGAATTCTTTTGATGATGTAGACACTTATTGTAGTCCACAAAAACAATTCAAGCTCTTGACATTGTTGGTTGACTTTTACAGAAAAGGCCAAACTGCACTGCGTGATGGCGCATCACTAGCTGATATCAGAGCAATGCCAGTAATTGCAACACTGCTCAAGGCAAGAATGGAAGTTAAAGAAAATGATCTTGCAAAACTAGATGCATTATCTGGTACAATAGAATCAGAATTCAAGAACATTTCCGGAGTAAAGGTTTCGGCATGAGCGCACAAGGCGGAGTCCAATATTCCAAAATTGCGGAAATCAAAGGACCACTAGTTGTAGTAGATGGTGTTGAAAGCGTTGCATTCGATGAGCTAGTTGAAATTCAAACAACAGATGGCCAGAGACGACTAGGCAAAGTACTCGAGGTAGGAAACGGCAAAGCGATCGTTCAGGTCTTTGAGGGAACAACAGGTCTTTCAGTATCTGGAACAAGTGCAAAATTTGTCGGCAAAGTCATGGAAATGCCAGTATCTGAACAAGTCCTAGGAAGAATCTTTGACGGATTAGGTAGGCCAATCGATGGACTGCCAGACCCAATTGCAGAAAAATTCATCGACATTAACGGCGAACCAATGAATCCAGAACAACGAGAATATCCACGAGATTTCATTCAAACAGGCGTATCAGTAATTGACGGGATGTTGACCCTAGTCAGAGGCCAAAAATTGCCAATCTTTTCTGGCTCTGGCATGTCACACAACATCCTAGCAGCTCAAATTGCAAGACAGGCAGCGGTGGTTGGAACATCCGATGAATTTGCAGTAGTTTTTGCAGCAATTGGTGTGCAATACTCCGAGGCAGAGTATTTCAAGCGCAGCCTTGAGGAGTCTGGAGCACTAAAGCGAAGCGTTCTATTTTTGAATCTTGCAGACGATCCTGCAATTGAGAGAATCATCACACCTAGAGTAGCACTAACCGTAGCTGAATATCTCGCGTATGATCTTGGAATGCATGTACTGGTAATTCTAACAGACATGACAAACTATGCAGAAGCACTCAGAGAGATCAGCGCAGCAAGAGAAGAAGTGCCGGGAAGAAAGGGATATCCTGGATACCTGTACACTGACCTATCTACTATTTACGAGCGAGCAGGAAGACTACGCGACAAAAAGGGAAGCGTAACCCAGATGCCAATTTTGACCATGCCATCAGACGATATCACTCATCCAATTCCAGACCTTACTGGCTATATCACAGAGGGACAGATTGTGCTTGGACGTGACTTGTTCAGACAAGGAGTCTATCCGCCAGTAAACATCCTCATGAGCCTTTCACGAATCATGAAGGACGGAATCGGCGAAGGTAGAACCAGAGCAGACCACCAAGAAATTTCCAATCAAAACTATGATGCTTATTCCAGAGCACAAGAAGTTAGAGCATTGGCAGGAATCGTAGGAAAAGCAGGTCTCACGGGCGTAGACCTGAAATATCTCGAAGTCGGCGACGGATTTGAAAAAGAATTTTTGACTCAGGGCGTTGACGAGAATCGAACCATCGAGGAAACACTAGGACTCCAGTGGAAAACAGTATCACTATTACCAAAGAATGAGCTAACCAAAGTCAAAGACAAGTTTATCGACCAATACTACAAGGAACGATAGCTAAATGTCGTTTGGCCAAAACGTTGCAGCAACAAAAATTGAGCTGCTCAAGTACAAACGTTCAAGCCAAGTCGCAACAATGGTGCAAAAAATTCTTGACGACAAGCGCAAGGTCTTGCTAAAAAACATTGAGGAAATGATCACAGAAGCAAACAAGGCTCGCGGCGGAATCTGGGAGCCGCTCCAAGATGTATACAAGTCAGTAAACGATGCTTATCTCTCACTAGGCACTGCAACAGTTGATTCTGTAGCACAATCCACACCCGCGGTAATGGAGGTAGACACAAAGGTAAAGCGAGTAGTGGATGTCACCATTCCAACACTAAATGTCACGGAAAAAGACACAAAATCAATGCCTTATGGATTTGCAGACACCAACTCTTCAATAGACAGAGCAGCAAAGCAGATCAAGGTTTTATTGCCAAAGATTTGCAAGGCAGCTGAATACGAGAACTCTATTTTTGCACTCGCAAAGGCACTGGAAAAGACGCAAAAGCTCCTAAACGCGCTAGAAAATGTCATTATTCCGCAGTACAGGCTGCGAATCAAGTTCATCTTGGCAACACTAGAAGAACGAGAAAGAGAGGAATTCGCAAGACTAAAAAAAGTCAAGGCCGTAATGGAGAAGAAGAAGTAAAATGGCAAAACAAGATATCAAAAGATTGCTTGATGACACAAACAGCGCATTAGAATCCGAATGCAATGCTCTAGTTGATTCCGTTCGATCAGATCTAAAACACTTCAAAACAAAAACGCTGGATAAAATTTCAAAATCCATACCATGATTTAAATAAAGGAGTTCTTGGAGCAAAACTGAAAATGAAATCCTTTGCGTTATTGCTTTTGGCAACAATAGTATCACTTTCAGCAATGACAGGCCTTGCATTTGCAGCAGAAGGAGAAGCGGCACCAGCAGCTGACTCTGGCTCACTGAAAATTCTTGGCGCAGGTTTAGCATTTGGTCTTGCAGCATTTGGTGCAGGAATCGGATTAGGTTATGTGGGATCTGCAGGTCTTGCCGTAATTAGTGAAAACCCAGCATTACAGTCAAAAGTATTCATCTTCGTAGGTATGGTCGAATCGATCGCAATCTACGGAATCGTCATGATGTTCATCATCTTGGGACAATAAACCCAAAAATTCTTTGTTTTAATTAATAATATTTCAGCTGATTTACATCCAAAATTCTTGCGCAATACTTGCATTTTAGGACAAGACCTGTCTTGTCAATTACTTCCATGACTGATTCAATGTCTTCTTTGCTGTTTGTGATACAGTCTGGATTTGAGCAGCGAAATATCTTTTCAATCTTGTTTGGAAGCGTTACTCGGCGCTTTTCTACTAGCTTGTAGTCCTTGATTATGTTGATTGTGGCTTTTGGTGATATTACTGCTAGCTTGTTGGTGTCCGAGTCCTGTAGGTATCGATTTTCAACCTTGATGATGTCTTTTTTGCTGTATTTGCCGCTAGGCACATTGAGTGCTACAGTTATGACGTCGCCTTCCTGCCCAGAGATGCCAATTGCTTCTAGTACCTTGAGGCCCTTACCGCCCTCAATATGATCAATTACGGTTCCATCCTTTATTCTTCTAACTATGAGGTTGGATTCCTGCATCAGAATACTTGTATAGTAACCGGTATATATCATTGAAAGAAATGAACGACTTTTATCACAAAGACATCATATCTGTGCGAGACCTTGACAAGGCCAAGTTCGAATCTGTCTTTTCAGCAACCGACAAAATCCTAAAAATGGACCCAACCCAGCGCCGAGAGATAGGCCGTGGCAAGACACTAGGATATCTTTTCTTTGAGCCAAGCACTCGAACCAGACTGAGCTTTCAGGCCGCAATTGCACTAATTGGTGGAACCTCTCTTGGCATAGCCGATGTTTCTTCTTCTTCTACAAAAAAGGGTGAAAGCCTAGCGGATACAATACGAATGATCTCAATTTACTCTGATGTTTTGGCACTGCGACATCCACTAGATGGCTCTAGCAGATTTGCATCTGAAATCTCTGAAAAGCCAGTACTTAACGCAGGAAGCGGAACAGAAGAGCATCCAACACAGGCAATCCAAGACCTATACACAATAAAGAAGGAAAAAAACAAAATTGATGGCCTAAAAATTGGCATTGTAGGCGATCTGAAATACGGCAGAACCGTCTATTCTCTTTTGTATGCACTATCAAACTATGATGTAGATATTCGACTGATAGCCCCGGAATCCCTCAAGATTCGTTCTGATTCCATATATGAGATACAAAAAAAGATCTCACTCAAAGAATCCACAAATCTGGACGAATTCATTGATGAGCTTGACGTAATCTATGTAACCAGAATCCAAAAGGAGAGATTCCCAGATGAGGAAGAATACCAAAAGGTTCGTGGCAGCTACAAAATTGGTCTAGATGTTGTAAACAAGATGAAGGAAAATGCAATAATTTTGCATCCACTGCCTCGAGTTGACGAAATCTCTACTGATGTGGACTCGACACCGCAGGCAAAATACTTCAAGCAGGCAGAATATGGAAAATTCACGCGAGCTGCCTTGCTTGGCCTCGTTCTAAACGAGTCTGGTTTCTAGTTATTTCTCACATACAGTTTGGCTGTCTGATTTTGCATTGTACAGATTTACTATGGCATCAATATTGCAGTCTGTAATGTATGGAATGGTCATGTCTATTGTTGGCGCCATCAAATCTTCTGTGGCAGTAGAGTGGCCCAGGCCTAGGGCATGGCCAAACTCATGTCGTATTATGGTTTCCAGCTGTTCGTTCGATAAATTGGAAATATCATAAATGGTGATAAATGATTTTAGAATTTCATTGTCTTCTGTAATGGATTTGGTGTACCCAGTGTATCCATCTGTGTCCTTTATGTTAGATAGTGTTATGATAATGTCTCCTTCACCGCCACTAGTGTCGACAAACTTGAGCTGGGTTGGAATGTTGTATTGAGTTTCTTCCTTGGCAGCCTCTTTGAGTGCACCTGCCCATCCTACATAATACGTTGATTTTGTGCCCTTGGGGCCCTTGTGAACCAGAGAATCGTCAAATTCCTCTGTTTTCTCTGACACAATTGCATTTTTTATCGCCTCTAGCTGGTGCTCAGTTACTCTTGGTGACTTGAGAATGTTGATGTTAAGCGTACTGTCAACTAGTCTCCATGACTTCCATGTGTCTATCATATCTCCTCGGAGATTTTCTGTAAAGTATTTTGTCTTGAGCACATTTGGAGATTGTTTTGCCTCAAAATTGGAAAAGATTGCGTCTGTTGCACCAGACATTAACAGCATTAGAAATATCGCAGGCAGAACAGCAAGCTCTGCAATCAATAATATCTTGGATCGTGATTTTTTTATCTCTTTTTGGATTTTGGATATTTCTTGTATTATCTCAGTTTCCTGGTTTTTCAGTGATCTGATTGATGTGTCGTTTATGGTTTGCATGGACTTGCGTTCTGCAGTGCTCTTTGTCTCAAATTGTTTGATTTGTGATGTGGTGTCATCCAACTCTTTTTTCATAGAATCTAGATGATCCTTTAGGCGGGCAAGCGACTTTTCCGACATACTTACTCCTTACACAAAATATCCAAGACATCGCGTGCAGTAATGATTCTATCTTTTGTCATTACGCAATTGTGTCTAGAGTTTAGCATTATTCTGCATATTTCTGCCATGCTAAGCTTATCTGATATTAGCATTGGAGTAATTGTCTTTAACGTGCTTGCGCTAAGCTCAAGCAGATTTTCATTTTGTGTATTGTTTAGCTCCTTTAGCTTTTCTAGTATGATATCGTGATTTACAAACGTAAACTCGTCATCAAGCAAGGCAAACTCTGCCTGGTCTTTTTTGAGCTTATCTATTATATCCGAGATGGTATTGTCACGGCTAAATCTAGGAGTGCGTTTTTGCGCAAAAGATGAAACCCCAATGTTATCCTTGCATAATGCGCCTATCTCTAGTGCTTGCCTGATTGAGAATTGGGAGAAGCTTTTCTTGTCGTTTTGAATTATGTTGAAGGGATTCTTGCTTTTGCCCATCCTGTTTAGGATTGCAGAAATGTTTACTGTTCTGGAATCAATGTAAAAGTCCGGATTCATTATTTTGGTAATGTTCTCAGAGAAAAATGCGCCAGTTGGGTTCTTTTGGAGGCCTTCGATTATTTCTACAGAACTAATCGTGCCTATTGGGAACTCGTCCTCAATTACAACTAGGTTATTTGTGACATCAGAGATTCTTGTTAGCATCGATGATGCAATCCAGACATTGTCATGTGGCGTTATGGTTGATACAGGAATTGATAGCAGTGAATACGGCAAAACTTCTTCAAAAGAGCAGACATCAAGGGTAATGTTCTCACCATTTAGCAAAGACTGGAATACCAGTGCCCTTTTGCTTTTTCCAAGCATTTTTCCAAGATTAATTTTTAGATTAGCTAACTCATCCACTTCCTAATTTTTTTTCTAATTAGGATTGACTCGGAAATTTGATAATCAAGCTGATGTTCGAATCGAACATACGAATTTTTGATTTTTTAATAAACAAAAATCTGTGTTTTGTGCAAAATGAACACTAGTTTTTGATTTTGAGCTGGCCACGTTTCTTTAGCATAAATCCAGCAGCGCCAATTGCTCCGGGGACTATGATCAAAATTGGATCAATGCCAAAGATTTCAATGGAATAGTCCTTTGTTTGTTCTTCTGTGCCGAGCACTGACACAGGCATGTTAACTGTGACCGACTTGGATACTGATGCAGGTGAATACCACTGGCCGCTAACTGTGGCTACAATATTGACTGATTGACTGTTTGGAATTATCGATATTGTTGCGTCTCCTGTTGTGTCTGTCTGAGAATCAGAAATCTGGTTTATTCCACCGCTAACTTGCCAGTCTACTTTGAGTCCTGCAAGTGGCTTTTCATTTGCCCTAGCTGAGACTGTTGCGATAAATGTCTCTGAATTTTCTATGATGTCTGGCGCTATAATTGTAAGTATTGGGGCAAGACTTGTAATTGTGATTTCTTCTGACACTAATGGCAACTCTTTTGATAATAGCGAGATCTCTGTGGTGCCTGCTGACTTTGGCGCCACATCAAAGAGGGCGTAATAGCTTCCAGTTGGTATGGTAATTGATGATGGCATCTCAAGCAATCCTTGGTCTTTGGCAACTAGACTTATCACAACATCACTTGTTGCATATGTCGGAAGTCCTTCAGAGTTTATTAGCTGTACTGAAAATATGTCATTGTTCCCAACAAAGAGTGATTTTGAATGATCCAGTATTATGTTTGCAGGATCCGATGAAAGGCTCTCAATCGTACTAATGTCCTCAAAGTCTCCTGCCTCTACCGTTATGTCTACAGATCCTTTCTTGAGAGATTTAGAATCAAACAATACCACAGTGTCTTTTTGCACCAGTTTTTTTGTCTGAATTTGGACATACTCGTTTGGAGAAACAAAGACCTCATTGTCTTCTGGGAAATTTGTCAGCTCCTCTCCGTCCTTTAGGTACATTACAGTTGGGAATGTTGTGCCGCTCAAAACATCTGGGATCAATGGTTCTACTACAAACTCTAACGAGTCCTTGTCTGGCCCAAACACCTCAATTGTTGTCATCTCTCCTTCTGCTACTGCAGGCCTCAGCTCCAGATCTGTTGGAACACTGTGGCCAATCTTGCTATAGACTAGGGCAACCTGGTCCCCTGCCTTTAGAATTACATCTTCTATTGTGAGTGCCTTGGTGTCTGAAGAATCTATTCGAATTGCAAGCTCTTTTTCTGCCACAACTGGATTGCCGTCCTCATCCTCTAGGTACAATACGCCAACCAATTCGCGCTTGCCTGTTGCCAATACTGGTATGGTCTTGAACTGGACTAGCTTGTCATCCATTAATTCCAAGTCTTTGGCCTCTATTTCCTGCGTCTCTATTACTAACGGATCTTCAGTAGATATTGACAGCTCGTACGTGTCTTCTAGTCCTTCAGGAAGCGAATATTGGGTATATCCCCAGTAAGAACCCTTGGGAATTTGGAAATAACCAGTTGATTTTTGTTTATAGTTTGAGCTATAGTTGGTTGCCTCTTCAAAATCAGAATCTGCAACTCTATAATATACAGTAAGATCTTTTTGCGCAATTATTGGCCTGCCAGATGAATCCTGCAGTTGTGCAATAACAAATCCTTGTGTTGCGTCATGGATTGACATGGTTGTAGGATACGTGTACATTTTGACTGTAATGTCTTCGTCTTCTTGCACTGTTATGGTGCTAGTGGTTGTCTCTATTCCCTGCGATGTGAGGTAAATTGTTGCCTGTCCTGAATTTTTGACTGTGAATTTTGTGTAGGCAAAATATTCACCTTTTTTGATCAGCAGGTTTTGTGATGCAATTTCTATGATGTCTCTATTTGCAGCATCCAGGGAAACAACAGTGTCTTCTTTGGCAATGACTGGAAAGCCGTCCTCGTCTGCCAGCTCTACTGCAATGTATCCCTCATTAGGACCGCTGGTGGTGAAGGTGTCTGGCGTTATTTTTACCAGAAGAGTCGATGCGTGGTTTTTGTTGCCGTAAATGGTAACTGGAATTTCTTTGGAATCAAATCCTGGTGCAGCCAGATATAATGTGGTGGTTCCTGGCTTGCCTGCCTTGACAGTAACCTCGCTTACAAAGTAACTACTATCATGAATTTTTTCAATGTGTAAAATTGACGAGTCTAATGATGTAATGGTAAGGTCAGTTATCTTTTTTGGAATGATCTGCTCGCCTTCTGCTACAAAGACCTGCATCTTTGCCTGCGAGCCTTCAACTAGCTTTTGAGGAAGGAATCTAATGTCGAATTCCTCGGCATAGGCCACGCTAGCTGTGATGGTATACACTATGAATGCAGCTAGGATTATTCCTGCTCTCAAGCCTAGAAGTTTGGCCTCAAAAAATCATTTAAGGGGGTGTTTGGGCTTTTCGAACAAATACTACGATAATTAGAAAAAATTTCTAAAAACTCTCTGATGTTATGGGTTCTGCAGACAATATCGTACACAACCAACTCGCACTTGTAAACGGATTACTCAAACGTCTGCTAGAGAATACTGGGATAAAAAAAGAGCTGGGATTAAATCTTGAGCTGACATTTGAGATTAAATCAAAAATAACAAGCATGATAAAAATACAGGAAAGGCTCCAAGAACGACTGTCAAAACAAGAAAAACAATCTATTGACAAGGACCTTGACATTCTTTTAGGAAATTTTCATTATTACGACAAACAATACACAAAGGCAATTGCATCCTATGACAAAATAATTAGATCAGATCCAAAGGAGACAAGGGCTCTAGTCAACAAAGGAATTACGCATTCCAGACTAGGAAATCATAAGGAAGCTATTACACTGTATGACCGGGTACTAGATATTGATCCGGAATTCTTTGACGCACTACACTGCAAGGGTGATTCACTTGCTGTACTTGCAAAACACGATGAAGCATTGTCGTGCTATGAGCAAACACTGGCAATAGATCCGAACTATTTTGACGGACTGTACAAAAAGGGATTGGCACTTGCCAATCTACAAAACTATGATGAGGCAATCACATACTTTGATAGGGCACTGCAAATCCAACCAAACAATGTTGCATTACTAGTAGACAGAGGAATCACAACATCAAAGCTAGGAAACTATGATGAGGCAATATCTCTCTATGACAGGGCACTAGAATTTGACCCAAAATCTTTTGATGCCATGCACAAAAAGGGCCTGGCACTAATCCAAACAAAGCAATACGAGGATGCACTATCATGTCTTGACAAAACACTGGAGGTTGATCCATCCCATGAAGGAGTATTGTTTGCAAAAGGCGTATGCCTGGCAAGCCTAGGCAAGCATCAGCTTGCAATATCGTATTATGAAAAATCACTAGAGTTTAGTCCTGCGCAGCCCCTTGCCTTTTACAATCTTGGATATTCATTATTGCAGCTTGACAAAAAATCCGAGGCGCTGGAACAATTTGACAAGGCAATCTCACTTGACTCTGGATTTGAGGACGCCATGTTACAAAAGGCACTAGTGCTTTCCTCACTGGATGATTACAATTCCGCCATAGAAAATTGCGATAAAATCCTTCAGAGGAATCCTTCAAATGTCAAGGCATTGTACTGCAAGGCAACCACACTGTCGTATCTTGGCATGCACGACCAAGCAGTCTCCACCCTTGATAAAATTCTTGAAATCATTCCAGGACACTTGGATGCATTATCTAGCAAGGCCAAGATTCTGCATTTGCTTGGATGCTATGAGCAAGCCTTGGACAGCTTTGAGCTAGCACTGAAGCTAAATCCAAAACACCATGATAACATATTTGGAAAAGCATCATGTTTGCTGCAAATTGGCATACACTCTGATGCTCTAGAGTTCTTTGAGAAGGCACTGGTACTGAATCCAAAAAACACGCAAAGCATTGTCGGCAAGGCATCATGTCTGTTGCATTTGGGAAAATACACAGAAGCATTATCGTATTTTGAGAAGGCACTTGCTCAGAATCCAAACAATGCTGACACGCTATATCGAAAAGGTCTTGCATTATCTTATTTATCAAACAATACCGAGGCTCTGATATATTTTGAAAAAGCATTAATCATTGATCCAAACAACGACACAATTCTTGCAAACATTGGAAATTCAATGTGGAACACCGGCAAAGCAGCTGAGTCTCTGGCATTTTTTGATAGGGCACTCAAAATAAATCCATCAAACACACAGGCATTATTTGGTAAGGGTACTGCCTTGCTAGATCTAGGCAGAAACTCTGAGGCACTGGGATATTTTGATCAAATACTAGAGTTAGAGTCAGAGCACTTTGAGGCAATACATCACAAAGGCATCACACTACTAGCACTTGCCAATCCCACCGAAGCCCTATCCTATTTTGATAGAGCACTAGCCATCAACCCAAA
>CAYYBJ010000028.1:0-2242 GCA_964470325.1 uncultured Candidatus Nitrosotenuis sp.
ACATTGGGTGTGATCTGGCTTGCGCTGTGGAAAAGATTTCGTATAACGTCTACACAGCCAATTGTTCTATATCACGACTAAACAAATTTTTAGAATTCCAACAATGATGATTATATTTGTTTGAGTCGATAATCTACCGTTGAAAAGCGCATACGTTTGTCATGTTCCTTTCGGTGATCAAGTTGACTAGCGGTGCAGAAATCTATCAAATGGCAAAAACAGGATGTATTGCTGGACTGGTAGGTGGGTTTGCGCTTTTCAGCTCGTTTTTCTGGATTGACGTAGATATCGGCGTGCCATTTGGCACATTTTACAAGATAGTTGGAATGCTTGTGGGACTAGACGGTATGCCTGCAATAATATTTGGATTCTTTGCACACATGCTAACAGCTGCATTAATTGGCGCAATCTTTTGCATTTGCTCTACGACACATCGATTACTGCAAATCACCGGCGTTGCCAAGGGCATAATTGCAGGTGGAGTCACGGGAATCCAAGTCTATGCAATATTTTTTGTCCCAGTGTCGTTATTTTTGATGTTCCCAATGATCTCAAGCCAGGCAATAGGCCATTCTATGGTGTCGTCAGAGCAGGTGGAAACTGCACAAATCCTTATGGGTACATCAGACCAAATTCTGTGGGGTGCACTTATTTTGCACGTTTTGTATGGCGCCATAATGGGCCTCTTTGCGTCGTTTATGCTGTATGAGGATTATTCTATGAAAGGAAAGTCTAAAAAAGAACAAAAGGAAAAATGGGAAAAAACAGAGAGTGAACACTGGCCGTCAACATGATCAGTTTTGATCCAAACCTCTCTGTGATTCAGAGAGCAAAGATTGGCTGCGTAGCCGGGCTAGTCGGTGGATTTGCGATTTTTGTGAGCATTTTTGTAATTGATCTTTCTTTGGGTCCATCCCAGGGCTCGTTTTACAAAATAGTCGGAGTATCGCTGGGCTTGACGGGCCTAGAGGCAACGCTGTCTGGAATGATTTGCCACATGCTTACTGCGTCTCTGATAGGCACGGTTTTTGGCTTGGGCTCTGCCGTGCACAAAAAGCTGGACATTTTTTCTATCAAAAAGGGAGCAATTGCGGGAATCACAACTGGATTGGTAGTGTATGGCGTATTTTTTGTACCAATTAGTCTTTTTGTGATGATGCCTATTGTTCAGACCAACATATTTTCTGGCGAGATAGGTATATTACTTGCAAGCAATGATCTTGTAATGATTAGTGCACTAGAACTGCATGTTGTGTTTGGTGTTGTAATGGGTGTGTTCTTTGCGATTGCAGTCCAGGTGGAATCAAAATCAAAATTCATTCTGGAAAAGGAGGCCCAAAGTGCTTAGAACAGTCACAATATCAGTAATAATTGGAACATTTCTGATTGGCTCGTACTATGTAGTGGCGGCATCATACATTCAACCAGAACAGCATAACAAGCTAGACTTGGCATTATCTGATCTCAAGTCAGGCCTGACATATGAGAAATTCATTGTACTATCTGAGGATGAAAAATCATTTCTGGTACAAATAATGCCGTCTGCAACCAGAAACCTGATACTAGAAGAGGCAAGGAACAGGCCAAGCTTTGCAGCTGAAAGCAAGGACATCATGACACAACTGTCTGGTTCGTCTGAGCTTCGTATGATAAAGCTTAGTCCTATGAGTGGGGTCAAGGGATATGATGCAGGTGGGGAGGCAGCTGTCTATGTATCCGGCAAGACTGCATTTCTGAGACTAGAGAACTTTGGGGTTGCAAGCGGAATTGACCAAAGACTATACCTGACCAAAGACGGCACAATAGAAACTGGAATCGAAGTAGGGATATTGCGTGCATCGCAGGGAGACCAAAATTATGACATTTCAGGAATTGATCATGATACATACAACACTCTGATAGTATACAGCAAGCCATTTGATCTGTACTATGGCTATGCCAAATTCATAAAACCGGAAGACTAGGCGCGCTTCATTCTGGACTGGAAATTGTCAATGAATTCGTCTAGCCGCAGATTGTTTTTCTCATTTTTGCGCAAAATATAGTACAATTCTTCTGTTGCTGCATGATAGTCAACTCCTATTGTCTGTGCTATGTACAGCGACAGATACGCCAAGAGAAGCTTGCGAAGCAAAATCTCTGGTGAGTATTGAGACATGTCAGTTTTTAGCTCATCCAGCACGTTTCCAAAATATGCATTCAAGTACGCATCCTTTGATTCCCTTTCTCGCATTGCAAACGA
>CAYYBJ010000028.1:2252-15625 GCA_964470325.1 uncultured Candidatus Nitrosotenuis sp.
CCGCCGAGGTCAAGGCGCTCGACGCCCTCGCCGAACGAGCCGCCAAGGCCTCGCTCACTCATGTGGATTTGTTCCACTGTTTCAATGAAGTTTTCATTTAGCTTGGGGGTCTTCAGTCAAAATTTGAGATACCATGTCTGCACAGTCCTGCTCTGGGCTGTCAAGTGTGTTCTTTAGCGTAAATATGACATGGCATGCGGCACATCCCTGGCCTAGGTGTGTCTTGTGGTCTCGAATCTTTTCCAACTCTTGCATGATTATCTTGCGAATCTCTTCTTTTTCCACTGGTATGGTTGCCTTGTCTTCGCTTTTAATCATTGCAGGCAAATTCTTAACTTGCGTTTTTTACACGTAATCGGGCGATGACGAGGAGTTAGAGAAATGAATCATTATGATTGGATTCAGTGAATCGGAGCCCAACTTTTGGAATGAATTTGGAACACTACTTTAATACAAATCTGTTATCTGTGGTATCATGAACAAAAAGATAATCATTGGAATCATAATTACAGTGATTATCCCAGTTGCAGCTTATACTGGCGTACCGTTGTTCTTTAATGTAACAACAGATGAACCAATTCCTGAAATTACAAGCACAACTACCGATATCGACGGCATAACGACATCTGTAATAGAAGAACCACAGCTAGTCGCATCAGGACAATTCATAGGAGTAAATGATGGAATCCATAATGCAGAAGGACAAGCAAAGGTATTCCAGCTAGCAGATGGCCAGCAAATTCTAAGACTAGAAGATTTCAAGTCAACTAACGGTCCAGACCTGTATGTGTATTTGGCAACAGATTCAACAGCACAGGAATATGTCAGCCTTGGCGAGCTAAAGGCAAACATTGGAAACCAAAACTATGAAATTCCAGAAGGGACTGACTTGGAAAAATACGACACTGCACTGGTCTGGTGCAAGCAGTTCTCTGTATTGTTTGGCTCTGCAGAGATTGCTTAGCTAGTTTCTTTTTATTCTGATAGAGATCGTGTTTTTCTTCGTTACCGAGAGCTTCCATTGATTCTTCATGTTCTTTTACAAATTTTTCAACAAACCCTTCATCAGATTTTTTCATGATTGTTTGGCTGTTTTCAAACATCTAAGATTATCCATCAAAAATAATGACTATTTTTCATATCCTGTCAAAACAATATCTATCTTTAGAAATTAATAGCTGAGCTGCCACCCAAAAAGTCTAGCACAGATGACCGCTCTATATGCTCAGCGTGTTTTATCTAGGATCTAATTTTATTTGAAAGGAATGATGTGATAATTGAACAAACTAGCCAAAAACAATGCAATGCTCGCACTCGCATCTGGGAATTTCTTTTGACTTTGCAAGGCATTTTGCATGCTGGCCTGCCTGGCACTGGATACAAATCTCATTTAGGTTTTCAATATCTGTGTATTTTTTGGACTGATCAAAGCCAAATCCTCCATCGCGCGGACCTACCATGGTATCACACCAGAATTGTGTTATTTGTCCTTTTTTGAGTCGTCCTTTGACTTGTCCCACATGTGCATTGTCCCCCGAAGCATAAAGGCGCCTACAATAATAGTGACAATTCCTACTGCAACAAACGCAAAGACTTTGCCTATGTTGCGCAATATGGCCATTCACAGATACACCGCTCCATAACCATAAAAACAAAGCCGAATTTTGACACAGACGAGCTACTCCTTTTTAATAATATTCTAGAATTTTGGCCAGAGATTGAGCCTATCGCAACCAAAGACTAAAGCAAATTCATGTATATTCTGTGGAGATGCCCTGAGGGTACCAACAAAGTGCAGCTACTGCGGATTCAAGTTTTGTGCTGAGCACATACAAACGGAAAATCACCAGTGCGGAAAAACAAGATATGCAGAATATGTGCGCAAGTCTGACGAAAACCATATCCCAAATTTGGCCTCAGGCCAGTTCTTTGTGGTATGCGATATGTGTGGTTACAGGTCCACAACTGGAACTCTAATCGAATTTGCGGGAGAGGAGCTAGTCCAGCATATGCAAATAGTTGGCTGCTCTGGGCACACCTATCTAGAAGAGGTGGGGAAATCTCCGCAATTTCATCCTCAATCCATCCCAGTCAAAAAAGAAGCATCGCTGGTCCAGCCAGTAGCGTCTGCTCCAGGCCAGGATAATATTGTAGACCAGCTTGCAAAATTAGCTGTACTAAAAGACACCGGGACATTGTCTGATGAAGAATTTTTGTTTATCAAAAAAGAGATTCTAAAGAGACTACGCTGACTTTTTCTTTTTGAGAATTTCATCCAGCTGATCCTTTGCCTGCTGGTGTTCTGTTCTTTCCCGTTGTAATGTTGTTTTTATTATCTCCATTTCCTTTTGCATTGCCAGAATTTTCGCATTAAGTGATGACACAACGGAACTGGCAGCTGCCACTATGCTTTTTTGGTCTGCTCGTTCACCTGCATTTGCCATCTGGGTTTCAATGAATCGCAATTCCTTTTTTGCTATTTCTATCTCCTTTTTCTTTGCCTCTGATTCTGCCCGTATCTTTTCTATTTCTGATCTTGCAGATTCAAGCTGCGAATTTACTTCCAATAATGACTTGCTTGCCTCTTCCTGAGCCTTTCTGCTCTGCTCGTAGGATTTTTGGACGGAATCAAGGTTTTTCTTTATCTCTTCCGTCTCTGCCTTGTACTTTTTGTATTCAGACTTTGCAATTTCTAGGTCCGTATTTGTGCGGTTCATCTCTGATAGAAGTGTCTTTTTCTCCTCTGTCTGCCTTTTTGTTGATTCCAACTCTAGCTTGGCAACCTCAATTTGCTTGAGAATCTGTTGATGCTGGACTCGCTGGGCATCCATTTCTGCTTTTTTCTCATTTGCCTCTTTTTTTGAGGCCATGAGCGTTCCGACTATATCGTCATATTCTGATCTGACTTTTTCCAGCTTTTCAGATACTGACTTGAGATGTTCCGTCTTTGATTGTAATTCAGAATTTAGATGCTCTAGCTCGTTTGCAATTCTTTCCTTTTGGATTTCTTCTGGGCTCTTTATCTGCACTGTTGGCTCTGACTGCGACTCTGCGGGAGTTTCAGTTTCGTCTTTTTTTCGCCTAAAGAGTCCCATGTTGTATTGCTATGTTGGGATGAATTTTACTATTTGCGAATAAACCTCAGGTAAAATCCAAGGCCTCCTACAATAAAGCCTGCTACGATTAACATCATTCCTGTTTGTGGCTCGCCAGAAAACCATGTTGGTGCAATGAAAAACAACAGTGCGCCCAAAATTATCAAAAAGAATCCGCCGCTCTTTTTTGGTCGATTGTGCTCGCTGTGTGCCATATCAGATATGCTTTGATATTGTCTGGGCTACTTTTTTGCGTCCAATATCCATGATAAATGGCCCGATCTTTGGCCCGCGATTTGCATTGATTATTATCTGATATAATACCATAAAGAAATCCTTTGGCTGGACATTGTTCTCTTTGGCAATATTGTATATGGCATTCTGCAAGTCTTCTGGATCCTTGTCTCCTTCCAGTAATGTTATCAACTTTGATAGTGCCGTTTTTGTCTCTGGATTGATTTCTATTTTTGCAATCTCGTCGTCTTCAAAATCATCCGCATAGTTTCCTGCAAGCTCGATTAGCTGCTCAATGTGCGGCTCGGAGTTTTTGATGGACCCATAGTCAATTAGCTTTTTTGTTACTAGGCTTGTCCGGTTTTCTTTGAATATTCTACACAATTCTATTAGCAGCCTGAAATTGACGTGCGTAGGAGGTATTTTGGGTGGATTTAGCAGGTTTGTGTATTCGTATAATCCTCGTATCTTGAGAATCTTTGCCTCATTGTCCATCTTTATCTTTCCAAAATAGATATTTTCAATCTCGTTGTATTCATCCATTAATGCAGGAATGTCCTCAAAGCCAAGCTCGCGAGCACCAGTGATTCTCTTGAACAATAACAATAACATGGATTTTGGAGTTCCATACCTGAACCATTTCTGCGCTGTCACGACATTTCCAGCTGACTTTGAGATTTTCTTGCCGCCCTTGTCCAAAAACATTTCATATTTTACATGATGCGGATGCGGATGGTTCAGGATTTCGTCTGAAACCCAGTCGTTTACCTTGACTGAATCCATGATATCCTTTCCGTATGCCTCAAATCTAATATCAAATGCATGCCACCTTGCAGCAAACTCTACCTTCCAGGCAAGCTTGCCCAAGTCTTTTGCAATGTCTGCTTCTCCTTCATGTCCGCAACCCTTTAGTGTTTTAGAGCCGATTTCAGCTTCGATGCATCTGTACTTGACCACTCGTCTTTGTTGATCATACTCGTATGATTGTGCAGTGTACAGTCGGTTGCACTTTGCACAAACAGGATAGTATGGCAAAAATTTCTGGTATTTTTCCTGTCCTACCAGATCTGCTATTTTGTTTCCGATTTTTTCTGAATTTACCAGTATGGTGTGAATTTGCTCTTTGAGTAAACCATTCTTGTAAGTGTCACGTGCTCTAATGAATTTGTATTTTATCCCTAGCTTGTCTAGGCCGTCAAGCAAGATACTACTCATGTGCATTCCATAGGAATCATGGCATCCAAACGGATCTGGAATCAATGAAACCGGCTTTGCAATGTGCTCTGATAATGTCTCTGGTAGCCCTTCTGGGATTTTTCGCAAACCATCTAAATCATCAGAATATGCTATCAAGTCAGACTTGAATCCAAGGTTTTCAAGCGCAAGCTTGACTCCGTAGGCACGAACAGCATCACCTAAACTTCCAATGTGGGGAATGCCTGATGCGCCTAGGCCAGACTCTACCTTGAGTAATTTGATATCACGGCCCAGCTGCTTTTCTCGCTCTATCATCTCTGATGCGAGCTTGTCAATCCAGGTTCCCTTGCCTATGACAATCTTTTCTTCTTCTGACAATTTACTCACTCTAGTTTTTTTGCCATATATGGACCATCCAAAGTGTATCCAATTTTTTTATAATATTCGCGCGTTCCGACTGCAGATATTACTAGGATCTTTTTCGCATCAAATTCCTCATGCGCAATTTTTTCTGCTTCATTCATCAGGCTTTTTCCAAGACCAGAATGCTGGATTTGTCCGTTCTCTCGCTCACCAATTTTGAGTGATTTGCCATAGACATGCAGCTCCCGTACTATGCAGGAATCGGGTGTTACCTCTTTTCTATGTGCTTTATCACTTGGCTTTCTTAATCTCAAAAACCCATAGATCCTATCTAGTGAGTCATCATGCGACAAAAAGACCTCTTCTCCACCGGATGATGTATAATTTTCTCGGTGCAGTGTTGTCTCTTGCTGTGGCTCACTGGTAAATCCAACTTCCCTGCATCGAATGCATCTGCAAGACTCGCCGTGCTTTTTGAGTCTGTCAAGTACTATTTGTCGCAGGTTGCCGGATTTTGGTCCCGCAATTATCTCGCCTGGACCAATCTCCCGCTGGACCCGCATGATTCTCACCCATCTTGGAATGTTTTTCTTTAATTCCATCAAAACCCGGATCATGTCTTCATCCGAATATGGAGTGTATTTTCCCTGAATGTAATCGTCGTACATTGGCGTGTGCTGTAGTACCAGTGATGGGTAAATCTTGAGCATGTCTGGTTTTAGAGAATCATCGGAGAATAGTTTCCTAAAATCCGCACTGTCGATTTCTGGCGTAACTGTGGGCAGGCCAGGCATCATGTGCGCCACAATCTTGTAGCCGGCATCCTTTGAAATCTGGAACGAGTTCACAACATCGGAGTATGTATGACCACGATTGACTATTTTGTAGACAGACTCCTGCAGGCTCTGCACGCCAATTTCGATTCTAGTGACGCCATAGTCGAGCATCATGTCCACATGTTCTGCCTTACAGTAGTCCGGTTTGGTCTCTATTGTGAATCCGACATTTCTTATCGGTGTGGTTTCGTTTGTCTTTTTTGCCTCATCCAGTGTGCTAGAGTCAAATCCGTTTAGCGCATCATAACATGATTTTATGAAATTTCTCTGATAGTCAGCTGGCATGAAAAGAAATGTTCCACCAACTATGACAAGCTCCATTTTGCTTGGGTCATGGCCATACGCTACAAGCTTGTCAAGCTTTGTTATGATCTGTTTTTTTGGATCATACTGGTTTTCAATTGCGTTTATGGTTGATGGCTCATGGCCAGTATAGGAATTGGGTGAATTGAATTCAATTCCGCCAGGACAATACGTGCATCTTCCGTGAGGACATGCATACGGCTTGGGCATTAGCGCAATCACTGCAACGCCAGATGCAGTCTTGACTGGTTTTTTTAGCAATATTTTTTGCAATTTGGTGTAATCATTACCGGAAACGGTAGATAGGATTTCATGGTTCTTTGGGATTCTCTCCAGCGCATATTTTGTGCAGACCTGCTTTATTTCCGATTTAATCTGAGATTTGGTGACATCCCGAATTGAGAGCAAATTCTGCGAAATCTCAATGCATGCTTGGGAGAATGTTGCATTAGGCATTATATCAAAAAACTCAGTCTGGCCTTAAATTTCTTAGAATTATCGCTGTCTCTTTGGGGCTCGCTTTTTTGATTTTTTGGTTCGTTTTGACTTTGACTTTCTGGCTTTTGCCTTTGATTTTTTTGCTTTTTTGACTTTTGGCTTCTTTGGCTTTTTGCTGGATTTTTTCTTTGGTTTTGGCGGTGATAGCAATCCTGCATCTGATCTTGCCTTTAGGTTTTTCATCATTACCAGCTCGATTCGTGTTTTGGCAGATAGTTGCGCCAAGTCTGGGTCTATTGCGGGAAATGCACTTCCTTGTGCTTCAAAGCAGTTTGGATGAAAAACTCTTCCTTTTTGGTAGACCATTGTTTCTTTTGGAACGCCCTGCTTGCAGACTGCACACATGTCGACAAAGTTCTCATCAGCCAATGATTGAGCGACTCGGATGCTCTAATTTAATATTTATTGATAAGGTGCGATCTAATTCCGAGTGGCAGTATTTTGTTGCGTGTCTTTTCTATATTCCAGTTTTAGCCAGATTGGCGTAATCAGAGACGTTACTGCAACCATTATTACTATGGTAGTGTAGATGTTTGGCATCAACACACCACTTGACAAACCAACTCCTGCAACAATGAGTCCTACTTCTCCTCGAGAAATCATTGCAATTCCGACTCGTCTTGACTGGGCACCGTTTCTTAAAAACAGCCATGCCGGCAGACCACATCCAATCAACTTTGTTGATATTGCAACTCCGATTATCACTGCACCGATTATCATCACCTCTGGATTTATTCCGCGGAAATCAACTTGGGCGCCAATTATTGCGAAGAACAGCGGTGCAAAGATCAGGCCTAACTTTCCAATGTAGTGTTCCACTCTCTCAAAGACCTTGGTAGTAGATAATGCCATTCCGACAACAAACGAGCCCAAAATTGGCGACAATCCAATCCAGGCGGCAACACCTGCAGCCCCAAAAAAGGCCGCAGTCACAATTCCCTCAATACTTCCACCAGCTTTCCACATATTGGAGTTAACCAAGCGCGGAACCAGAAATACTGCAGCTATTGCCATTGCTGCAAAGAATGCAAGCACCTTGAATATCGTAAAGACTGCATCTGTAATGTCAACTTCTGCTCCACTTCCACCAATTGATGTCACAACTGATAGTACCGCAATTGCCAAAATATCATCGATTACTGCAGCCCCGATGATTAATCGGGCTTCTGGTGTTTTGAGCTTGCCAAACTCGCTTAGCACCTGAACTGAGATTGCAATACTGGTTGCGGTAAGCGCAGTTGCCACAAGCATTGCCTGGAACGCATCAAAGCCAAAGAACTGGAATATGAAAAATCCTACAAAGAACGGAACCACAACTCCGAGTGTTCCGACAGTAAATGATGCCTTGCCTCCACGAATGAATTCCTTTGGAGTCATCTCAAGTCCAGCCATGAACAAAATCACGATTGCACCAATTTCTCCAAGAATTTTCACTTCTTCTGTTAATACTACTAGGTGTTCTCCTTGGAACATCAAAAATGCGCCAATTGCAAACGGGCCTACGATCATTCCTGCAAGCAATTCGCCTAAAACAATCGGCAGTCGGATTCTAACGAATAGTTCCGCCATGAGTTTGGCGGCAAACAACAATACGCAAACCGAAATTATGACCTGAACAAAGTGCGATTCCATTTTCCCTCATTGCAGTAAATTGCTATGGATTAAAAATGATCCTCTGTCTGACTATGCTAGTCTTTTGTCATTCAAAAAGACGCCTGTCCTCTCAGAGATGTGGCCAATCTCATATGAGACTAGCTTGTGGTTTTTGCAAATCGCCATTATCTTGTTTACCTGATTCTTTGGCGAAATAACGCAAAACCCAACACCCATGTTAAAGGTCTTGTACATTTCCTCGTATGACACGCCCAAGTCCTCGATTAGCTGCATTATCTTTGGGGGCTCTGGCATCATATTTAGGACAAATCCAGTCTTTTTTAGCCTCAAAAGCTTGGTAAATGCTCCACCCGTAATGTTTGCCAGGCCGTGCACCTCACATCTTGATATTATATCCAAAACAGACTTGACATAGATTTCAGTTGGAGTCAGCATTGCATGGCCAATCCTTCCAACACCTTTGACATTGTCATTGATGGAATATTTTTTGAGCAAGACCTTTCGCGCCAAAGAATAACCATTGGAATGAATTCCAGTACTTGCAATTCCAATTATGATATCGCCTGGTTTGATCTTGTTTCCCAAGATTAGCTTGGATTTGTCAACCAATCCTGCAACCATTCCTGCCAGATCAAACGCAAATTTTTTCTCCTTAAATAGATCAGGCATTATTGCGGTTTCGCCACCAACAATTGGTACGCCAGATTTTTTGGCGCCCGCAGCTAGCCCTTTTGCAATTTGTACAAACACAGATTCATTGTTTCGGTTTGCAGCAATATAGTCAACAAATGATACTGGCTTTGCGCCAATGCAAATAATGTCGTTGACGTTCATTGCAACGCAATCAATTCCTATTGTGTCATATTTTTTTAGTAAATTTGCAATCAAAACCTTGGTACCAACACCGTCTGTGTGCGTTGCCAGATATTTTCCGCCGTGAATTCCGACTAGGCCTGCATAGTGTCCAAATCCAGACTTTACCATTCCAGAATGAGTCGATGCAATTATCTTGCCAATGGCAGACTGGCTTTTCTTGATTTTAGAAACATCAACGCCTGCGGACTTGTAGGTTATCATGGTTTTATTTTCCTCCAGTCTCTACATATACATTCCAGAGTCTGCCTGTCTATGCTCTTGGTATTTTTCTGATAGCTCACGAAATTCAGTTCCTATCTTTTCCTTTTGCTTGCGAAGCTCAGTCGTGTCAATTACAGTACCGTAGACGCGATTCACAGAGTCAATCAGAGTAGCTGCAGCTAGCGGGTCTGGATGCGTATGACTTGCCTTGACTAGAAGCGTTATTGCGCGAATTTTTCTAATAATGCACTGATTTAGTATGCTTCCTGGGATGCCGGAAATAAAGCCTTGGGAAATCATTGATATTTCCTTGTCTTGCATTATTCGACACAAGTCCTCTTCTGCGGCACAAAATGTCTTGGAATCATGCTCCTCAGATGCAACCCCATCTAGTATGACTAGTTCCTTGCATCCCTTGGATTGCGCCCAATCCAATACGATGGATGCAATGTTATAGAGGCCTTCGGCCTTTAATGTCACCTCACATATCACACAGCAAATTGTTCCCTTTTTGTTGGAATAAAACCGGAACGGATGTCGCAGCCTTCCCTGCATGAATACTGTTGATGGTGGTAAAAATTTTGAATGCAAATAGCCAATTTCCTGCATTTTGAGCTTTTCAATGATATACCCAACGGATAGCGGTCCTGCAAGGCCAGGTCCAACAAAGCCTGCAAATATTATCGGACTCTTTAGCGGGATTTTTTTTATTTCATGGACTGTTTCGTCTAGGATCTTTTTTGGCACTTTTTTTGTGGTTTATGTTATCCTAATTACTCTTCTGCAAAAACAAACCAAGCATTATTCTACCCTTTTCTGTTATGGTATAGTATACAGAGTCATTGACAGTCTCTCTTTTGATGAAGTTATAGTCAAGGCAGAAATGCAAATAGTTCAGAAACGATCTCTTCATTCTTATTTTAGAGCACTCGTACAATTCCGAGAACGCCATCTGGCGACAGCTAAGCTGGTAAAGCAGTTTTATGACAGTAAGCGTGCTAAAGTCACGTGCGCGAGCCTTTACCGCATCCATTACCTGGACGTCGCGCGATATGATAAAGTCGCCCAGCTGATCGGCTACTTCAAGTGGTATGTATGTGAGTCGTGCCTTCATTGGTACAGTATGGTACCGTACTTTACCTTAATTAAGGTTAGTTTGCGAATTTTTTGATTTGTAGTAAATTTTTTTGAGCTAATCTCATGGTTAAACGATACGGCAAACCCAGTCTTGGTTTAACCCCAGTGTTATTGAGATTAATTTGGAATTATTACAGAATAGCCGTAAAACTGCCTAGTTCTGCATAGTTATGATGTACTATGATGCAGGAATAATTGAAAAGTTGTCTAGTTCTGTCTAGTTTGGTTTTTGCCAGAAATTTACCATTTTAGCAATAAGCGATCTGGTGCGATCTGCACAAAATACGTATTATTACGCAAAGGGGCAACTTTTCCCAAAAAACATCCATTTAATTCCATTTAGGCGATCTAGGCTACTGCAGGAATTGGTTTTGCCATTTTTGCCTCTCGTCTCTTGGCAATGATATTTGCAAGCTGGACTGCATGGATTTCATCCAGGTTTCGCACATGGATGTGATTTGTGTAATGCAATAATTAATCTTTAGATTGATGCAACAGAGATTCCATCACATTTTATTGTAGGGCAAGTAACTGGCAGGCCGGCCCAGGGCAGAACCGTCTTGGTATTGTTCCCAATGGCAGAAATGTTTTGCAACAATACTGGCAAATTATGAATAATTCTAACTGACTTGATTGGTTTTAGCTCGCCATTTGTTATCTCAAAAATTCCACTACGGGCTGTACATGAAAAATCCCCTCTGATAGGATTGACTGCATACGTATACCATAGTCTGCCAACCAAAATTCCGTGTTTTGTGTTTTTTATTATTTCATCTTGGGTCTGCCCGCCTGGCAATATGGTCAGATTGTGAGGTGCAGAAACTGGGATTGGATCTGATGAGCGACCTAGAGGAACGCCAAACCTGCAGGCATTTCCAGTGCTGGCGGTGTTTTCCTTGAATGCATTGTACGAGTCAGAGTGGATGTTTTCAAAAATTCCATTCTTTATGTAATGACGTCGACTAGTCGGAACTCCCTCATCATCAAATGATTTTGCGCCAAGGCTGTTTGGCATGTGAGGATCATCTATCAGACTAAATCCTTCTACTGCAATTTTTGTATTCATATCTGAAAAACAGCTCTTCTTTTCTGCAAATGTCTTGAGATTAAAGTTCGGACCCAAAACAAAATACAGCAATTCCCCTACTGCCTGCGGCTCAAAAATAATGCTGGTAGTTTGGGGTGATATGGTGTCCGGCTCTATGGAATTTACGCACATTTTGCGCGCATCTGCACCCATTTTGCCAGGATCAAAGAGTTCTAGCGTTCTGGAACTTGCCTGGCCAATCCCAGACACTGGCATTCCAATTTCCGAGTCTGCATTGATCAGGCCAGAAATGTATGTGGCCTTTTCCGCTTTGTGCAATCCGGATGTGTTTTGTATCTCGAAGTCATCGCATACCACATTTAGTGAGCCAGATATTCTTGTGACTTTTTGGTGTAAGCTGGAATCAATCATGGCTTGGGCAATCTCTGTCGCATCTTCAGAATCCATGTCCCAAAGTTTTTGATCAAATATCTTCTCTATTGGTATGGTCTTGGAATCTGCAGGAAACGACTTCCAAAATTGTCTGGCGCTGATGTTTTTGCCTACACGCAATGCCTCCTGTATTATTTTGGTAGAATCTAGTATGGTGGATTGCGCAGAAGAGATTTTCTTGTCCTGTATTATTCGAACTCCAATTGATTTTTCATAGTTTTCCTTGATCTCGGTAATTTCCGAGTCTGTAATTCTAATGGTAATTGTTCTTTTTGTGCAAAAAACAGACTCGCACTCGTCTGCATTTTTTGCCGCAGAAATTATCTCACTACAAATGGACAACTAGCTTGCCCTTGGATTTTTGTACCTGTACTTGTCCAGCTTGACTAGCTCAAAATACGAGCCAAACTGCGACGCATCGGCTCTGTCCAGCTCATCCTCTGCAGTCTCTGAATCATAGACTTTGAGTATGTCGTATGACGTGTTTCTCTGCGCAGGAATTCTGCCAATTTCGCGAATCAATCTCCTCATTTCCTTTGGTCGCAACAATTGTCCGTGCGATGCGCCAGCCGAAGTCGATATGGACTCGTTTATCAGAGTGCCTCCAAAGTCGTTTGCGCCCCACATCAAGAGTACTTGCGCTATTTTGGGGCCTTCCTTTACCCACGACATTTGTATATTGTTGATGTGGTTGTTTAACATTATTCTGGATATTGCATGAGTCAATAACACATCGTTTGCCGATGCCCCACTGCTAATTCCCTCATGTAATTGGTGCTTGTACATTGGTGCCTCTGAATGAATAAAGTTCAGCGGAACAAATTCCGTAAATCCTCCGGTTTCCTTTTGTATTTCCCGAATCTTTGCAATGTGCATTACTCGGTCTTCTGGCGTTTCAATGTGGCCAAACATGATAGTCGATGTAGAATGAATTCCCAATCGATGTGCAGTCTTTATGACATCCACCCAATCATTGACGCTGATTCTACCAGGGGAGATCTTGTCTCGCATGTCTTGGTCTAAAATTTCTGCCGCAGTACCTGGCAATGTGTTGACTCCAGCATCCTTCAATCTCATCAGATATTCTTTTACTGAAACATTGGATCGTGTAGCTCCATACAGAACCTCTTCTGGGGAAAATCCATGTATGTGAATGTCAGGAATTTCTAATTTGATTGCACGGCAAATGTTCTCATATGTTTTGGAATCCATATCTGGTGGAAGTCCTGCCTGTATGCAAACTTCGGTTGCACCCAGAGAATGCGCTTCTTTTGCCCTGCGAACAATTTCCTCTGTTGGCAAAAAGTATCCTTCTTCCTCCCTAAAGTCTCGACTAAATGCGCAAAATCCACACTGCTTTATGCAGACGTTTGTAAAGTTGATGTTCCTGTTTACCACAAATGTTACCATATCGCCTACGCGCCTTTTTCGAAGCTCGTCTGCAACCATTCCAACCAAATGAAAGTCAAGGCCGCGTGCGCCATAGAGTCTGATTGCCTCTGGTATTGAGACTTCTTTTTCAGATAATGCATGGTCCAG
>CAYYBJ010000029.1:0-15335 GCA_964470325.1 uncultured Candidatus Nitrosotenuis sp.
AAAGAAAGTTTTTTACTATATCTGTGATTGTAAACGAATTTTGGTCTAGTTGAATCAAACCATTATCTTTAAGATATGCTAATTTATCCAAGGTTCTACCGACTCCTAAATATACAAGGTCTGATACTGCCAAATCTTGTTCATTGAACCTGCCATTGTGTGATGCTGCCAAGTGCAAAAATGCCAAGTCGATTTGGTCCAGCTTCATCATTTTACTTGGTGTGATACACATAAAATCGATTCAAGATACTATTTATAGAAATTTTTTCCCAAAATTGTATAATGGACTTTATGCTTGAAGAAGAACTAATTGATCTGCTGACGTTTTGCTTGCAGAGTCCAGACTCGTCAGAGGTTCCTGCCAAAAAAGCAAGAATTACAGAAATAGGACGGGAATTGTTTGCAGACGGTGGAGTGGACGCACTAGAAAACATGTTCTTTGCACTAAAGAATAGGATCACCGAAGAAATCGGCAAAGACCCTAGTTATCTAAAATCACTTTGGAATGGCCTAACACCAGAGTGGGATCACTAGATTGAAAAAAGATCAGAAAAGGCTTATGCCTTTCCGATTCTGAATATAGCTGTTGAACATGATGGACATGTTCCTTTTGTTGCAGGCTTGCCGTTTTTCATTGTGACTGGCTTTATGCCTGACATTTCTCGTTTTGCTCTGCATTTTACGCAATAGCCTATCATGATGTTGTGTTTTGGCAAGATCTTCTATTAGCGGAATCCTGTAAAAATTATTTAACAGAATAGTGGAGTGCAGATCCTAATTTCGCTAATAATTTGAAAGTAATCCTTATCAAACCAGCTCGCTTTCCTTAGTTTCTCGGCTCAGAATTGTAGGAATTATCACAATTATTGCGCCAATTATGATGTTTATGCCAAGTGCTACTGAAATCATTTGGGGTGATACCATTCCAATTAGATGCAGTGCAATTAATGGCGACCATGAACCAAAGATTAATCCAGCATTGTATGAAAATCCCGCAGCGCTGTTTCTGATTGTTGTTGGGAATCTCTCTGAGAAAAACGCAGGGATTGGCCCAGATGCAGTGGATACTACAAACGCAAAGACAATTACAAAGATCTCAAAGTGTTGTTCTTTTTGTATGATCAATCCTGCAAGTGGAATTGAGACAATAATTGATGCAGCACAAAAAATTATGATTGCTTTTTTGCGCCCTATTTTTTGCGACAGCCAACCAGTCAGTACCATGCCAAGCCACGATGATGTGGTTGCATAGATCATCATCATTGCAATTTCTGCCTTATCAAATGAGCCGAATTGTTGAAGGTATGTAGGTAAAATGCTAATGGATCCATGGTACATGTAGACAAGACCTGTCATTATGGCCGCACACAAGATGAATTCTTTTTTGTACACGCCTAGGATTATCTTTCGCAAGGGCGTGCGTTCTAGTGTTTTTCTATTGTTTTCTTTGGTCCACAGTGGGGACTCATCCATGCTGAATCTAACAAATAATGCTACTAGGCCAGGTATGATTCCGGTAAAAAAGAGGATTCGCCATCCCCATTCCTCAAACACTTGGTCTGGATAGAGAATTGTTATTACCTGAAATGCAATCGCTGCAAGCAAAAAACCAAATGAAAATCCGCTCTGCAAAAATCCTGAGAGTGCACCACGTTTTTGTTTTTCAACACTTTCTATAGTAAGCACTGCGCCACTCCCCCACTCACCACCAGCAAAAATTCCTTGGATTAGTCGAACCAAAATAAGTAAGATTGGTGCCAAGACTCCTGCCATCAAATATGTTGGCAACAATCCGACTGCAAATGTCGCAAAGGAAAATCCAAATATTGTAATTATCATTGCCTTTTTGCGGCCAAACTTGTCTCCATAGATTCCAAATATGACAGAACCCAAAGGCCTCATTATCAAAGTCACAGTATATGATGCAAATGTTGCAATTATGCTATATGCCGGATTCTCAGATGGGAAAAACAACTGTGAAATGGATGGTATGACAAGCAACATCAGTACTATATCGTATCCGTCAAGCGACCATCCAAGAAATGATCCGACTGCAATCTTTTTCTGCTGATTGGTAAGGCTCATAACTTAGCTGACTAGGATTTTTAATTCTGTTTTTTGTGCCAGTGCATTTGCATCCTTGATGGAATCCCAGACATAGATCTGGGCAGTATATGTTCCAGGCGTTGTGGGGTTCCACGATATTGCAGGAGATAGTGATTGTTGAGGATTCAGCGATGCCGAAATCCAGGTCAGCTTGTATGTTACCCCTGCTCCGTCTATTATCTGCACGATGTACACAAAGGCTTGCGGAGATTCTTGCTTATTGACAATGTCTGCTGATATCTGGACTTGCTGGTTTGCGTTGACGTTTTGTGATAATGCCTCGCCAAAAGAATTAAGCAGGCGTGGATTTTTGATTTCTGCTCGCTGAGTGCCATCTAAGGCAAAGGCCGAATCAAGTGAGGCAAAAACCAGAACACTGATGGCAAAAACCGCAGCAAGTCTTAGCACGAATCAATACAAAATTATGCGGTACTAAAGAGTTTGCCTATAATTCTATGCGATAATAGTCCCAGCGCTCTGGGTCGAACTTGGTGACAAACTCTGCCTTTTCATTTTTCGCTATTCTTTTCTCTATGACCTCCCTGAGTGCAAAGCTGGTCAGATACTGGTAATTCATCGAGTGTGCCTGCATTGTAAAAAGATGGCGCATCTCGCTTCCTCCATGCAGGCCCCAATATCCCATCTTTAGCGCAATTGGTTCAAAGAACACTGTATTATGCTTGCCGAAATTCGAGTCCACAATTTCTGGTCTTAGGGTGTAGTTTTCTAGCGGCCCGCCTTTGGCAAAGCCGATTATTGGGCCGTCTGAGCTGCCGATTCGCAAAGTGTTGAGAATGGTCTCTGGGTCTTCCACTGTTTTTAGAAAATTCTCTCGGTTTATCTGAAGTGGTGTCGGTAATTCGTTGAATATCTCAAATAGCGCTGACTGGAATTCTTTGTCTTGCCTTGCACGCATTGATTCTATTTTTGGAACCAGCCTTAGATTCTCGTAGAGATATTCAGACTGGATCTTGATTTCCTGCTGTCGCAGATTCAAAAATCCTGTCACTGCATCCATGAAATTCTTTCTCATGTTTTTTGGTAGTGCATGCAGTACGGTTTCACACATTTCAGATTCGTTGTTTAACAGGTCCTCGAAATACCCGACAGAGCGTTTTACTATAAACGATGGGTGCCATGCTAATGCATGCGCATTTTTCTTTGCCATGTCCATTGCCTTTGCAAAGTCGCCAAGTGAATAACCGCCGACTCTGTCAATTACTGATAAGAGCCAGCCTAGGCGCATATAATAGTCATGCATCTCGGAATTGTTTTTTGTTATTGGTGATTGATCAAAGCATTTTGTGATCTGTTCTTCTGCGTGTTCTTTAAGCTCGCCTCGCCATGGATATGTGGTACGCAAAATAAGTGCCATGATTATGTTAATGTCCAAGTCTGCGTCCTTTAGGAGCTGTCCGAGATTTTGGTCCTGGGTTAAAAATCGAATCACGTTATCCTCATGAGGCTTATCGACGCTTTTCTGAGGATCAAAGTCGTGAAACAATGCAGCGGCATAAAGATACTTGAAGTCCTCCTCTTTGATGTTGTTCAGAATACTTTTCCACTTTAGCACCACCAAGGTAACATAGGTTACCTCCAGCTCATGTGTGATATTGTGGTATCCATAGTATTCCTTTCCCAACCCTTGCGTTTCGAAGAGCTTAATTGTATAGTCCAACATCTTTCCATAACAGGGGCTGTCTAGCCCACAAGACACTGCCAGACTTAGAATTTCATTGCGCAAGGTCTGTGGATTGGCAAACAGCTGCATTAGTGTATGGGTGGTAACTCCAGTTTTAAATCTGTAGCTAGGTTTTACATGTAAAAGTTATAATAAAATTTGAAAATCTTCTAACAAATCCGTTTCTGTTGTTGTGATATGGATGCCTGTGTGTTTTCAATGTGCAAACAGCGTTTTTGGCTTGGTGTACACACACAAGGTTAGTACTGAATTTATTTTTTGAGATATTATATGAGCGCAAAACCAGGTCAGGCAAAAATACGATCATCAATTATGTGCATGCTAGATGACGGAATTACAGAAAAGACCAGAATCTACAAAAAACTCCAGTCTGAATTTGGCATGTCCCAATCCGAGGCAAGACTTGCCTGCAAGCAGGTCAAAATTGATCTGATGCTAAAACTCAAGGCACTACAGTCAGGAGTAGTAGAATTCTAAAGGTTCAATACCTATTTTTTCCTTTTTTGTTTTATGGCAATACACAAGGACTTGATAGAAAAAATAATTGCAGAGAAAACAAAAATCATATCCATAATAATACAGGGAAACACATTTCCAGTCGAATCCTCTGAAATATCATACACTGATGTTCCTGTAAATAGCCCTACGATGCGAGGTGGAGTTTACTTTTCTGACACCAGAGCATACAGGGCCAAAATCCTAGTCAATGATTATTCCATATCAAAATTATTGTCACAGGCAATGCTTGGGCCAAACACCGAGTTTGCTAAAATCCAACTAGTGCCGGACTCTGCATTGCTGCAAATCTTTGCAAATCTGATAAACTATGTGCAAAAAAGTACTGGCTTTGAGCTGAACTTGATTCTAGTTGAGATGCTAGCCAAATGATGCCTTGTAATACTTGTCATAATCTTTTCGTGTCTCTTCGTCGGATAATACTTCGTATGCCTTGTTGATCTCTGCAAATTTCTCTGCGCTTTTTTCATCTCGGGACTTGTCTGGATGATACTCTTTTGCAAGCTGGCGGAACTTTGTCTTTATCTCTTCTGGCGTTGCCTCTACTGATATGCCCAATATTCCATAATAGTTTGGAAGTGCGGAATCCTGCATCATTTTGCGAAATTCTTGGGACTCTTTGGATTTTTTTCCACCAAAATAATCCTCATCGTCACGATTCCACTCTGAATGATATTTTTCATAGTCGCGGTTTTTCTTAGAGTCGAACTCTTTTTTCTCATAGTCTGTCTTTTTGCGCAGTATGATATCGCGGGCAAGATACAAGAACAAAATCACAACAGCAATTGCTACTCCTATCATGGCAAGGCGGACATCCTCTGGGTTGTAATATTCGGAAATCTCTTCTGAGCCACGCTGTGGCTTTTCTAGTATCATTTGCTGTCCGTATACTGATATTGGCAGCAAGGCCAGCGCAAATACTAGCAAAGCAAGCCTATTCATCGTGTTTCTGACTGGCTCAAAATTTTATTAAGATTGCCTATACGAGCCTAAAGTCTTCCTTGACTGTGTTTAGGACAATATTGGTTACCGTCTTGTCCACATTTGGCTTTGATGATAGTGTCTTGACAAACTTGCTCAGATCGTCTCTGTTTTTGAACTTGGCAACTAGAACAGTGTCTGACTCGCCTGTGACATCATAGACTGCGCAAACGTTTTCCAGTCCTGCGATATCCTGCTCTATTTCGACCATCTTGCCCTTTTTGGTATAAATTTCTATGATCGCAGTAAGGTCGTATCCTAGCTTTTCATGGTCGATTATAGCGGTGTAACCCCTGACTATCTTCTCCTGCTCCATTTTCTTGATTCTAGTGAGAATGGTGACAGTTGACATTCCAAGCTTTAGCGCAAGCTGGCGCGATGATAATCTGGCGTCGACTAGGAGGTTTTTGAGAATTCTTATGTCTGTCTTGTCTAGGATCATGGTATGATATGCGCTTTACAAATATTAAAGGTTATTTGGTTTTTTTAAAAATATTTTCAGATTTGCCTTCATTGACAATAAATCCATCCATGGTTATGGTATGTTGTGCTGGAAAAAAGATTTGACATTAATAAGCTGTATGGGAGGCTGGTCCGGTATTACCTGGACAAAAAGCATTACACCAAAGAGGCGGCAAACCAGATCGCGCAAAAAATAGTGCAAAAAGAGATCAAATACAGGACATGTGCCAACTCGCAATGTGGGCACATGCTTCATGATCATCTGAGAAACTACGAGTCATGTCTGGTCAATAGATGCGGTTGCGAAAAATTCAGTCGGGTCTAACCTTGGATCTTCTGCACAAACGAGTTTAGAGAAAACGGCTTTTGCAGGTATTCGACTCTGTCTTCTAGCTTGCGGCTTTCTTCGGTACTAGATAATGCATAGGCAGAAGCAAAGATTATCTTTTGAGTTGGCTTGGTGCTAAGAATCTGGGTTGCAACCTCAGAACCGCTCTTTTTTGGCATGGACTGGTCTAGTACCACGACATCGAATGGATTTGCATCTATTGACTCAAATTCCGACTTTTTGCTTTGTTTTTGGTATGTCTCTAGGCATTCTGCCCCGTCCTTGGTTATTGTGACGTCATGGCCATACTTTTTGAGAATTCTCTCATATTGAGTTGCCGTAAACTGGTTATCCTCTGCTACTAGTATGTTCAATTTGCTTTGTGTGAGAGTGGTTTGGGCATTAATGTGCGTGTGTTCTATTCAAACAGACAGGAAAGTAACAAAAGGCTTGAATGCGTACTGGTATTGTGCCAGAAATATCTGAACTGCTGGAAAAGGGCTCTGGCCTGTTGCTAGAAGGCAACTTTGAGGATATGCCTTGTCGTACTTTGAGCAGGCGCTGATCTTAGAGCCTCAAAATTCCACCCTATGGAACAAAAAGGGTTCAGCATTGCACAGTCTTGGAAGATACGATGATGCACTGGAATGCTTTAATCGAGCACTTGAGCTGGATCCATCGGACAAGCGAACGTCATAAATTGCTTGGATTGTATTTCAAATCCAAGTGAGTATCAAAGATACTAACAAAGGCTATGGTGATACTATGAACTGCCTGCATAAGAGTTTTTGGAACAACTGTCATTGCGCATTTGGCTACGTAAAGGAATCTAGCACTCGGTTGTCATTTTGCTCTACTGGTTTGTGTGTCTTCTCAATGTGAGCATTCAACACGTTAACCGAGTAAAAGGTGATATTGCATATCTCACAGCGATTTGACACAATGTTGTTTTGGCGGTTTTGGATAAAACGTAATTGGTGAGCTTGGTGCTAGCTTGGGTTATAATGTTGACGCAAAAATAACTAGAAATCCTATTCATTCAATAGCAAGACTAATGTCCATTGCAGCCCCACTAATCATTGTGAAGGATCTTGAACAAATTCTCACTCAGGCATCAGAGCTGTGCCATGAAGGCGAGTTTGACGAGGCAATCCATCTATACAACAAAATTCTGGACTCTGTTCCTGATCACCTTGATGCGATAATTGACAAGGGTGTCGCACTGCAAAACTTGGGAAAATTCAAGCAAGCTCTAAAATACTTTCAAAAGGCAACCATGCTTAGTCCTGAGAATGTGACTGCGATTTTAAATGAGGGAACTGCATTGCACAGCCTTGGCAGATTTGATGAGGCAATATCGTGCTATGAGCGGGCATTGTTCTTGGACAAAAAATGCGCAATGGCACTTGCGTACAAGGGACTTTCGCTTGGCGAGCAGGGAAAAATCCAAGATGCCTTGGCTTGTTTCAAAAAGGCACTGCAAATAGACAAGGACTATGACATTGCCCAAATATCAAAAGAAATTGTGGAAAAGATGCTAAAATCTAATCAGGAAACAATGCGCAAAAACTCTTGATTAGTACTGTATTCTGAAAATGCAATGTGATTTTTTGCCTTGATCTTTAGATGATGATCTGCATTGATTGCCTCAATTAATGTAGGGAACATTTTTTGATCATTATTTTTTGCTAGGGACGCCGCCTTGTCAAAGAGTACCTCTGCATTTTGTGGATGTGATGACAAAATCACATCACAACACCGAACCGATTCTACATATTTTCCGATTGCAAAGAGGATTCGCTCTTTGTGGTATAGCGTGATATTGTCTTTTGGACTTGAGCTTAGTATCTGCTCGCAAATGTTTAGTGCCTCTTGGTATGATTTGGTTTTTCTCAATGAGGATATCTTGTTTACAAGTAGCGTCTTCTCGTTTGGGTGTAATTTTAGTCCCAAGTCATAACATTGGATTGCTTCTGGATGTCTTTTGAGCTTGCCAAGAGCATAACCCTTGTTGTTTATTGCGCCAAGATTGTCAGACTGTGCCTTTAGAATCTGGTCGTACAGTATAATTGCATCCTCAAACTGTTTTGCCAAAAACAATTGATTTGCTCTGTCTAGGACATTGCTCATTTCTAAAATACTGTGACATCGCCAGGTGCTGGCTCGCGTTTTTGGCTTTCATGATAGCTAACAAACTCGGCGTGTTTTTCCTTTTGGTGTTCTCTGAGTGATTCTATGGTGTCGAATGCATTATTACAAATGTAGCACTTTGGTTTGAATTCGTCAACTAGCGGTAGTACCAATGAAATATCTTGGCACTGTGCCTAACTAAACTTTTCAAAATAGTAGAATCGCCAAAGCACGCAGACAAATCATTCCACAATGTTAAATACCCTCAAAAATTGCTTTGAGGTATGCAAAGACTAGGAATCCTAGCATCATTAATACTACTAAGTGCGGCACTAGTGGGACCAGTAGGCATATCGTTTGCACAAACTACTGAGACCAACTCCACTAGTACAGAGACATCGACGCCACCTACAGATCCGACTACACCGCCAACGCCGACAAAACCAGCACCACCAGCAAAGCCACTTAACGACGAAGAGCGAATCAAGATGAAGATTGCAGAAGAAAAGGCAAGACTGGCCAAAAAATACGATGAACGAGTAAAAATGTTCAAAGAAAAATCACTGCAAAAATCAAAGACCCTTGACGACCTTGTTGCAGAAAGAATGAAGATGCTTGAAGAAAAGCGAGCAAAGGCAGAAGACAAAGTCGCAGAAAAAGAGGCAAAAATGCAAGAGAGAGTGCAGGAAAAAGCCGACAAGATGGAAAAGAAAATGGCGGACAAAAAATCAAAGTTTGAAGAACGAATGAAGAAAAAAGTCGCAAGCTTTGAGGAACGACAGGCAGAGGCAAAGAAAAAATTCGACGAGCGAATGCAAAAACACAACGAGAAATTCGATAAACTTGTCAAGCTCAAGTCCAAAAAGCCTGCAGTTGAAACACCTCCAGCAGAAGATGCCTCTAGTAGTACAGAAACTGGTTCTGGCTCAACGGGTTCTGATCCCTCAGAAACAACTGGTACAAATTCTACCAGCGGAACTCCATAGGCTGAACAGTAACTTTTTTTGTTTTTGGAAGAATCATTAGTTATTATTTTATAGTCAGAGTGTCACAATCATGCCATGAAGATCTGGGCTATTGCACTAGGGATTGTTCTCTTGGCATCAGTTATGATATTGCCGTCATCGTTTGCACAAGATTTGTCTGAGAGAGAACCAACAAAAGAAAAACAAACCACCGCAGAGAGAATCGCAGAATTTGAGAAAACCCAGGAAGAAAAACTCAAAAAATTAGAGATGCAGCGACAAATAAAACTAAAGGAAACTCAGGCAAAGAACAAAGAACTCTTAGAAAAGCTAAAGCAAAACCAAAAAGACCTTGATGCAAAGCGAAAGGAAGCAGAGGCGGCAAAAGAAGCACAGCGTCAAGAACTACTCCAAAAGAGGCAACAACGACTAGATGAATTCAAGGCAATCAAGGACAAGGCACAGGCCCAAATAGAAGAACTAAAACAAAAGCGTGATCAGGCAATAATGCAACAAAAACAAGCAAACACCAAAGAAGAACTAGACAAAACAAAAGAAGACAGAGACACTGCGACAAAAAAGGGCAAAGTTGATGCCATGATTGAGCAAAAGAACATACAGAAAATGATTGAGCAAAAACACAAGGCAGCACTCAAGGCACTCAAAGAAGAACAAAAAAGACTAGAAGAGGGTGCAAAAAAACAAGAGCAGAGAAACTATGAACTACAGCAAGCAAAGATAAAGGCAGCAAAAGCAGCTCAGGCGGCCAAAAAGTCTCAATTAAGTGAGGAATAGCAACAAACCCTTCTTAAAGCGAACAAAAAATTACTGGATCTCGGCGCATTATTTTTATATTGAATTCTTGGTTGCTCAATCATGCAAAAACTAGGTATCCTAGCTTCAATACTTCTTTTGACCGCTGTGATTGTAGGTCCAGTTGGATTATCCTATGCACAAACAGTTGACACTGCAGCTGTTGCAAAGGAAAAACACGAAAAAAGCAGAGATGCTTTTGACCAAACAAGAGCAGATAGACTAGAAGCACAAAAGCAAAAGGCCGCAGATATCAAGGCACAAATGCAAGCAAAGAAAATGCAAGCAGCCAAAGCTATCGAAGAGGCAATTGCAAAGCGAAATGAGGCAATCCAGAAAAAGGATCAACCAACAGCAGCCGACATACTTGCAGCCCTAAAAGCGGAAGCAAAGGCAGCAATTGATGCACGAAAGGCATCTGGCGGTCCAAGCGAATCACAAGTCGACCTGGAAGCACAGCGAGAGAACTTTGCAATGAAGGTAAAATCTCAAAAAGAAAACCTTCCAAAGGCTCCGGCCAAAGACATCAAGGTGAAAATTGACGCTGACCGAAAAGTACCAAAAATCCAAAAAGACATTGGCGCTCTAGATCAAAAAGCAAAAGAAGAAGCACAAAAGGCAGAAGCTGAAAAGGCAGATGAAATCAAAAAGCAAAAGTACGGCTCAATCCACTACAACCGCAAATAGATAATCCAAAAAATTTGTCTATTTCGGTTACGTTTCTTTTATATTTACAAATTCTAGACTAGCTAGCAAATGCTACGTGACCTAATTGTAGATTCAAAGGGAATCGACCGGGCACTTGCCGGAGAAGAACTTTCATACAATGACGGCCTGGAGCTGATGAATTCTGATAATCAGTTTGTAGTTGGAGCAACAGCTGATCTGGTCAGAAAGAATCTAGTCGGAAACACAGTGACATTTGCCGCATCTTACTACATGAATTACACAAACCTTTGTGCTGCCAGCTGCCAGATGTGCGCATTTTATAGAAAAGGGGATGAATCCGATGCATACACATTATCACCTGAGCAAATAGAGGCACGAGTGGCGGCAGCAAAATCGATGGGCGCAACCGAGGTCCACATTGTCGGAGGCTTTCATCCTAGCTTACAACTAGATTATTACGAAAACATGATGAAAATAATAAAAAAGAATCATCCCGATTTAACAATCAAGGCATTTACTGCGGCGGAAATTTACTTCTTATCCAAGCTTACCAAGACCTCAGTCAAAGAGATACTCTCACGCCTAAAATCTGCAGGGCTAGACTCGATGCCTGGCGGAGGCGCAGAATTATTCCATCCTGAAATTCGAAATCTAATAGTTCGCGGCAAGTGTTCTGGGCAGGAATGGCTTGACACCATTGAACAAGCACACAACCTTGGAATCAAAAGTAATGTTACAATGTTGTATGGTCATATAGAAAAACCAGAACACATCATAGATCATCTAGTAAAGGTCAGGGAGCTGCAAAAAAAGACCAGCGGATTTATCACGTTTATTCCACTAAAGTTTAGTTTGGATAATACCGAGCTGGAACAAAAGCACCAGGTAAACCACGAATCCTCTGCAATTTATGATCTCAAAATAATTGCACTATCCAGACTGATGCTTGCAGGCCATCTCAATAACATCTCGGTGTACTGGGTTGCGTTGGGCAAAAAGCTTGCCCAAGTAGCACTGTCTAACGGTGGCAGTGACTTGGTTGGAACTGCATTCTCTGAGGAAATCTATAGGGCAGCCGGCAAGCCAACTCACTCTTCAGTAATGGATCTTGCAACAATGGTTAAGGAAATAGGTAGGGCGCCTGCTCAGAGAAACACATTTTTCAAGATTTTACGCACCTTTTAGGTGTCTATCCAAAGACTGCATCTTATCTTCTGCAGATTGTTTTTTGTCTATTCTGGAATCTATTTTTAGAACAATCTCGACTCGTTTTACTCCCAGTCGATGAATGGTTTCTGTCATGGCTTTGGTGGCATCAAAGATTTTCTGCAAATCGTCTGATTCGAGTATGGTGCCCATCGGCGTAGTTTTGTGTTTTATTCCCAAATCCCGGATTGACTCGATTGACTTTGCAATGTAAAAGCTAAGGCTTGGCGAGTCTGTGCCAACTGGATATATGCTGATTTCGGCTGTGACCAATTATGATGTGTGGTGTGATTTTCAGTTAAAATCTTTAGGATGCTTCTGGCGACTTTTTTTCTATTGTCTTTGCTCCGCCTTTTTTCCTTCTTGCACCAAAGCTTATCAATACCAGCAAAAATCCAACTCCTGCAAGCATTGCGGCCAAAGTGGAATACTCCTTGTGTGTTCGTTCACGATTCATCAGATCAAGGGCTTGCTCTTCTGTCATGCCTGCCTCTCCTATTGGCACTGTTGAATTCAGATACGCAATTAGGGCAATGCCGACAACTAACATTGCAAGGCCTCCGCCCAAGATTTTTTTGTCCACTAGGACCATGATACTAGTACCATTCCATCATTATTATACAAATCGTGTCGCTAAACAACTGTTAGGAGAAAACCATACCTGTTATTTGGCATTTAAACAAATGTACAGATGTAATTCATTATCTAAACAAATGTCAAGATCATGCTTGATCAGCTTTATGTTGTAAATTATACATAATAATTCCGAAGCAAACACAACTTGATTCAATCACATTGGTGGTAATTGATGTTTCAAGTATGCGATGAACCTGTTCAATCGCACTGTGTTTTGCTTCCTCCTATCTCAACTGATTTGTATGTTGAATTTTGGAATCAATTCTCTCTTTGCAGCCATGTCAAAAAATGTCCTAATTGATTTTTCACCCGACTTACCCATGTCAACTGTTACGTCGTTTACGTACATTTTGACAAATTTTTCAATTAGGTCTTCCGGCTTGCCTCTGCTGTACTGCATGGAATAGTCTAGTGCATCTTTTTGGTGTTCCAGCCCATACACGATAGAGTCATGCAGGTACTTGTCGAACTTTTGGATTGTACTTTTATCAAATCTGTTGCTCATGACGTTTGTGCCTAGGGGAACGGGCAGGTGTGTTGTCTGGTCCCACCATTTTCCGACATCTAGGATTTTAGTCAGGTTTTCTGTAACATATGATAACTGGGTTTCATGTATCACTAGGCCTGCATCAACTGTGCCATTTTTTACCGCAGCTGGAATATCGCTAAACTTCATTTCCACAAAATCGAATTTTCCAATCATTAATTGTAATAGCAAAAATGCGGATGTCATTTTGCCTGGGATGGCTATTTTGCATTTGGCTAGCCTATCCTGCGAGATGTTTTCTTTGGCAATCACAATCGGTCCGTAACCAATTCCAAAGCTTCCTCCGCTTCTTAGTATGGTGTGGTTTGGCAAATATGCGCAAGCATGTACTGATACGGCTGTTACATCAAGCTCATCAGTTAGTGCCTTTTGGTTTAGCTCCTCAATATCTGCAATCACGTGCTGTACTGTGAAATCATCTGATTGTACTTTGCCTGTCAGCATTCCATAAAACATAAATGCATCGTCCGAGTCTGGTGTGTGGCCAACTGTAATCTTCATGATTTTGGTTTTTTTGGTATGGTAATAATAATTAGGCCATTTTTGCAAGCTGGCGAGAAATGTCTTTTTCAGTGACAAATCCGACTATCTTTTGCTTGTGTGTGACTGCAACACCATGGATTCGATAGTCTACTAGGATTTTTGCTACTTTGGCAATGCTGGTGTTGACTGAAACTGAGATTATTTGTCGCGTCATTATTTGGCCGATCTTGTATTCTCTGCCATAGTTTTTTGCAAAAATTGCATCCTTTGATTGGTTAGAGTGATACATTGCCGTCTTGAGAAAACTCTTGTAGGTGACAATTCCCACTGGCGTGCCAGAGTCGTCCTTGACTAGCAGGCGTGAAATGCCACTGTCTAGCATCTTGTATAATGAATCATACAGCGTGGTGTCTTGCGAAACAAAAAAACTGCCAACTGACATTATCTCGGATAGCTTGGTCTCATCGACCGTGTTTTGCTCAAAGTACTTGACTAGGTCGTGCTTTGTTATGATTCCAACTAGACGCATTCCGTCCTTGACGCCTAGTGCATTTATTCGAAGCCTAAGCATCAAATCAGCACAGTTTGAGACTGGAGCCAGTCTGTCTACTAGTGTGAGTTCTCGTGTTTTTTCCAGCGCTGAAATGGACTTGATGTTTTGGTTTTTTTCTAACAACGCTTCGGAGATTCCTTTCTGGGATAAATGCCGTGGAAGATCCGATTCTATTATTAATCCTGAAATGTCAAAATCAAGAATTGTTTCTGTTGCTTCGTGAATGGTGGCTTTTTGCCCAATCGTAATAGGATGCTTCATCAAGTCTTCTGCAGTAACTACTAGTTCGTGCCGTGATCTTTGCCGTTGCAATGAAAACCAGACTAGCTTGGATGCGATATAGAGTAGGATGTTCGATTTATCCAAACAAATTTCTCATCGCCAAGCACATAAGCTGGCGTTTGCAATTAATTTTGTGAATACAATAGGTGCATTTGCAAATGATGTTTTACTGCAATTAGATTATCTAGAGAAATTCAAACCGCAAAAACTGGTAAAAAACACAATCTTTGTTGGAAGTGGTGATTCTCTGTGTGCTGCAATGCTTGCAGAGGCGTTTTCCAATTATCACTCCAGAGCATGTGACCCACTTGAGCTTGCAAACAACAAAGCAATTGCGCACAAAAAGCACGCCTATTTTGTATCAATATCTGGCAATACGATATCCAATGTTAATGCGGCAAAGAAAACCAGACACAAAACAGCAATTACAAAAAATCCAGCAAGCAAGCTAGCCAAGATTTGTAAAAATGTCATGCTGTTGGATTATTCTGATTCTGGTGTTCTGACATCTGGAAGCATTGGGTTTTTGGCAAGCGCTTTGACATGCATTTCGCTAGTTCACAAATTTCGAATCAAAAATCCAACAAAATTATTCCAGACGGCAACAACTCAATCTAAAAAAATCACAATACACAACAAGATCTATTTTCTTGGCAACCAATACACATATCCAATAGCAGTGTATGCGTCTGCCAAGCTTGGCGAGATTTTGGGTATGGACTCGCACTATGAAAGAATTGAGCAGTTTTCTCATATGGGACTATTCACTGCAAAGCCTGGCGATACAATGATTATCTTGGAGCGCAAAAACAAGCACAATTCCAAGCTAGCAGCGCAGCTCAAAAAACTAGGATTGTGCGTATATCATCCATCTATTGCAGGCGATAAGATCTCCACAGTTTTGTTTTATCTCTTTGTTGTGCAACACTTGTCGTTGAATTTGGCACACAAAAAGA